>NZ_JFGV01000023.1:0-69264 GCF_000612035.1 Photorhabdus aegyptia
CCTGCTATTTCGGGGATATTGATTGTCAGCCGGGGTACACTGCCTAACCCGAGGTCAATCAGCACAGAAGTCACCGGGGTATACTTCTCTTTAGCTGAGTACAACACGGAGCTGTTTTCGGCGATTGCAACTGCCCCTTCGGCTGACAAGATGGCCTCAGTATGAGTGATATTCCTATCAGCAATCACAGTTAAATTGTTGCCGGCATCGACCTTGCCGACATCAAGCGAGTTACCGCTTGTCAGGGTAATATCTTTCCCTGCGGTCAAGGAAATGCCTTCTAGATTTACCCCCGTGCCAGCATGGATCTCAATATTTTCATCCGCTTCCAATTGACTGAACTGACGCAAGCGCTGGTTAATGAGTTCCCGTCTAGCGTCATCATTCTGTGCATCACTATTCGTACTGTTCTGATTATCACTAAATTTAGCTAAACTAGGGGAGAGAAAAATCCTAATCCCCTCATTGCTAGCCAAAAAGATATTTTTCACTCCGTTAGTCAGCACATTTTCAAGAGAAATTCTTCCATCAGCGATCAAGCTGATATCGCCTTGCGTTGCGGTCAAATTGGCAAGGTTAATTTCCTTACCTGATTCGGTGCTCACCAGACGGATTTTATTGGCATATATCCCCCCCAATGGCCGGCTATCAATCGCTTCCCAAGGGTTATAATCTTCCCCTGTTATGGGGACAATGGTCCCGCGTTTGAAATCAATCTGGTTAGGACCTTGTGTCAACGTCAGGTTTTTCGCCTGTAGTTTACCGTTAAGCTTAGTGATCCGGCTGATAATATCGACATAATCCTGTGCCGTTGCATCCAACCCCTTTTCACCAAAGGTTATGGTGCCTTTTTTCACTGCTAAAGCATCTAACGCTCCATCTTTATCAAACACCGGTTTACCGGTCGATAAGGTGACAGCCGGGGTATTAACAAAGCTACAGCCATTACAGGTAATACCGTTCGGATTGGCGATGAAGACATTGGCTTTTTGCCCTACTACTTCCAATAACCCTTGCAAATTCGAGGCTAAAGTCCCCACCACTTCATTAATAATCAGCTCCGCCGACTTACCGTTGAAGTTAAGATTCGCTCCAATTTGCCCCGCCAGCAAAGACTGCATATCATTGGTAGAATTATTGAATACCAATCCTGAAGTCCCAACATTAAACTCCTGATAATAGTTATGAGAGAGGCCATAAGCATTAGGTGCCGCAATATGAATAATAGGGCGATTGTTTTTAGAGGTGATTCGTGTTTGCTTATCCGCGAGTTTAATCCCTGGTACTTCACCTTCTACTTCTGAGAAGTTTATTGTCAATTGAGGAGCGCGGCTTAGCGCACGTGCAATCAGCGCAGAAGTGACTGGCGTATACTTCCCTTCAACTGAGTTATACTTTCCTTCAGGTGAGTGCAACTCGGTGTTGTTTTTGGTGAGTGCAATCGTCCCTTTTGCTAATAAAGTCGCCTCAGTATCAATAATGTCACCGCCAGCATTAACGGTTAAATTGTTGCCGGCAGTGATGGTACTTTTTATTATCGGGAATTGAAATTGTGAGTAGGATTGTTCATCGTCATCGGTATCCTCATATTCATCTACATCATAATGCTTCTCATAGCCATTTCCATGTTCATTTTGATACTCATAGGAATCTTCCGTACTAATATCAATAGTACCACCACTTGTCAGAATAATATCTTTCCCAGCAGTCAAAGAAATGGTTCGTAGATCAGCAACCTTTCCAGCATGAACTTCAATATTCTCATCCGCTTCTAGACGACTGAGCTTGTGCAGACGATCATTAATTATCTCTTGTTTAGTCTCATCATCTAATTGAATACCTTCAGTGCTACTCTGCTCATCATCAAAATCAGTTAAATCAGCATAGGAAGAAATTTCAATCTTCTCATTGGCAGCCAAAAATATATCTCTCGCTCTGTTAATCAGAATACTTGAAATATTAATATGGCCATCGGCGATAATGCGTAATATGTTATCAGCAGAAATAGTTGTTAATGCACGTATTCCTTCCGGGGTATAGTCGTCTCCAGATTCAATAGAAAGAAACCCCTCAGAAAGCAAGGTCACATCTCGACCTGAGATATCATAACCATCCACATTAAGATGTGATTTGCTATCCAGCACGACATGGTTCCCTGCTTTTAAATTTCCTCGGCCTAAATATAATCCTCCGGCACCAATGGTTAGATTTTGTTCTGCCATCATTGATGCATTATTGACTAAACCTTCGGCGGTTAGGGTGATGTTTTTCCCTGCGATTAAAGCTAAATCAGTGGGTTTCCTTCCTTCTTTAAAATGTTCCTTATCCAAATCAAAACGAAATGTATCTTTAAATGTCGCCGTCAGATCTCCACCAGCACTCAACTTACCAATGATATTTCCCTGACTGTCTTTTATTGCTTTCGCTGAAAACTTTTTACCTGTCAGGCTGAGATTTTGCACCGCGCTTAACTCGCCAACATTATTTATCTCGTTAGCTGTAATGGTGTTGTTTTTACTCGCGGTAATAATGGGGTTACTTTGCTTGGCAGGGTTTACGTTATCAAGTTTAGTCGCTTTAATGGTGACATCACCACCAGCACGAATTTGCCCTTGATTCCGCAGTGTTTCGGTGGTCAATATCAGATGTTGACCCGCTTGCACCTTGCTTTTTGCCGCCGTTTCAATGGCTTTGCTGTTGATATTGATGTCCGTCTTGGCCTGGACCTCCCCCAAGGTAATATTACCATCGGCGGTTAAACTGATATCGTCTTGAGTTGTGGTCAGATTGGTAAGATTAATGCCAACACCAGCCTCCGTTCCCACCAGGCGGATTTTATTAGCATACATTCCACCGATAGCCCGAGTATCAACAGCCAGTTGCGGCGTTTCTCCTTCTCCCGCTATAGGTGTTGCGGCCCCGCTCTTGAAATCAACCTGGTTCGCCCCTTGTGTTAGTGTCAGGTTTTTCGCCTGTACTTTACCGTTAAGTATCGTGGCACGACTGATAATATCGACATAATCCTGTGCCGTCGCATCCAGCCCTTTTTCACCAAGGGTTATGGTGCCTTTTTTCACTTCTAAAGCCTCTAACGCCCCGTCTTTATCAAACACCGGTTTACCGGTAGATAATGTGACAACCAGAGTATTAACAAAGCTACAGCCGTTGCAGGTAATGCCATTCGGGTTGGCAATGAGAACATTGGCTTTTTGCCCCGCCACTTCCAACTGGCCTTGCAGTTGTGAATCATTGGTACCAATCACCTCATTAATGATCAGGTCTGCCGACTTATCCTTAAGATTAGGGTTCGCCTCCATTGTCCCTGTCAGTATGGATTTCGCATCACTAGTAGCATTATTTAACACCCCCCCGGCGGGTCCCACATTAAAGTCCTGATAGATATTATGGGAAATCCCCGCTCCATTAGGTGTTGCGATATTCACAACAGGAATTTCTCCTTGCTGGACGACATGTGTTTGACCATTGGCAGCTGCAATGCCCGCACCAATTGCCGGGTGCATTGGATACACCGCCATCAGGTAAGTCAGCAGATAACTCAGATATTTCATTTTAGGGGGGTGTTGTTCGGACATAATAGGATATCTTTTCTTATAAGAATTAACTTAAAATTCAAATGAAACGGCGGCATAAACCGCCCACGCATCAGGCTTAAGAATATGTGGATAGTACAGCGGCTTACCGATCATCAACTGGGATGACAACTCACGCCGTGTCAGCGTGACGCCAAAAGCGCTACCCAGTAAGTGGGCTTCTTCTATTCCATAACAGGATTGTCCAACCAGATAACCATAATCCAATGCACCAGTGAGTGTCAGCGCCCCTACCTTACCCATGTTAAGTTGATGAGTGACTTCCTGACGCCAATAAAGCCCCTGATTACCACTCAAGGACTGTGCTTTATATCCGCGTACCGAGTATAATCCTCCGAGTGACAATCGTTCAGGAGATAGCAGATTGTCAGGACTCAATTGACCATAAAATGAGGTCAAATAGGCGGTATTAGAGACAATTGGATAATAATAACTGCTACTTAAATTGAATTTACGAGACGAGTTTCGCGTTGCAAAGGGAGGCAATGTCACAACCTGCCCATACTCAAATGTGGGGTTAAACGTGAAATAACCTCTCCCAAGTACGGCACTGTACCGGGAACTAACATAGGCAGTTTTTACCACTGGACTACTCACTGCGAGTTTTTCACCAGCAATAGCATTTTTCACTACCTTATGGCGGCCGCCTAACTGCAAACTTAGCTTCTGTTTTCCATCCCGGTAAAGGGTACGACTGGTATCAACCTGGTGAGTTTGGTTTTCACTATCATAGGGGTAAGTGTTATACATGGACGTCAACGCTTGCCGTGAAGTATTACGAAAATAGTGATAACGCGCGGTCCAATAGCCATAAGGAACACTTACCGATAAGACCAGATTGCGACTGTGGTGTGCTGACCTAAAATCCGTATCCTGTGCCCAAGAAAGAGACCACTGTTCCCCAAGACTTAAAGGGGCATCCAACACTAATCCAGTGCTAGCCTGATATTCACCAGTACCTTTTTGACCACTGTTCTCTATGCTTAACTGTACTTTTCCGGGAAAATGGCTGACCTGTTGCCTAATGTGCACTATGGAATAACCAGGCTGTATGCCGGGTTGGATATCAATGGTAAATTGGGAAGAAGTCAAGCGATTGAGCTGTTCCAACCCTTGTTCAACATCTCGTAAGTTCAAAACCTTACCCGCCATTCCCGGAAATAGCATCTTTGCCATACGCGGTAGTTCGCCATCAATTTCGACAGATTCAACCCTACCTTCTATCATCGCAATATGGAGCTTACCATCCGCCAAGTTTTGCTTGGGCAGTTGCGCTTGCGAAGTGATATAACCATAAGTGATATAAGTATTAGTCACCGCCCTCACCAGTTGCTTGAGTGCAGCAAGCGTGACACAACGATGCAAATAAGGCTGAATTAGCGTGCTCTGTGCAGAAGCAGGTAAAGATTGAGCACCTTGCAACGTAATTTCATTAATGATGACACACCGGGTATCAACAGTTGAGGTACCATCGGCCTCCTGCTCAGATAATGACAGGGATTTCTGTAGATCCTCACGTTGTTGCTGAGCATCTTCAAGTAGTGTTTTTTGTTGCTGACGCTGGCTGTCCAGTACCGCGGAAGAATTTTCCAGATACTGCGCCTGCTGTTGCTGTTTTTGATGAATAAAGTGTAGCTCATCTGCCTGTACGGATTGTATGGAAAATACAGCCCATCCGACCAGACCTATTATTATTCTGCTGGGAATTACCATTGCCATTAATTGAACCAATAAGATTCTTAATCTTTACTGAATAATTATAAGAAAAATTTGAGGAAGGCTATTATGGTTAACATTGTTTAACTCTTAACCCAATAAATTAAAATTCAATCACAAAGTAATATTTTTAGTTTATTTCACCACAAATATAACAAAAAATCAATTTATTAGTGAAATTAAACATATATTATATAATAATCATTCATTAAAAGCAGGGGGCTATAAGAAAGCTCAAAATATCGGCTCATGCCAAAGTGGGCAATAATGTCAGTAAGGCTTACCACTACCAGGAAATATCTCAAGATACTTTTTACCTTGGAAAAAAGATTTTGAAGCAAGGGGAGAAAAAGGGTTAATTAATAGCAAATCGTGCCCCGAAAACCCAACTGTTCGAGTTGCACCTATTATTGAAGAGAAAATTTTATACTTTGTAGAAATTTGAAAATCTCTATACCTGAAAGCTACAGTGTTCTATACCGTCACAGCCTTAACCTGCTTCCTCAGAATCTCAGAAAACGCTAAGTCAAATTGATTAAACGATTTGAAAAGAAAATATCGAGGCATCAATTATATCGTTGAGAAATTCCCTTTTAGGATCAAAAATTTTACTAATGACTGAACGATATAAGGAGACGTAAATTTAAAAACCAAATTGGCTGAAATAGGAGGGGAAGGCATTTTACCACTATCACAAACCACATGTATGGCATGAAAAGTAAAACGCCTTCTGGGACTTTTATTGAAAAAATGAGAGCTTAAAAATGCTCTGTCAGGGAAGGTCTGAGATCTAACATGTTATATTGCGTAATTAGCTGATTTTTTTACCCTCTTATTCTTCATTCTTTGCTTTGCAAGTTGGCTAGCTGGAGTTCGATGTTGTGATGATGCTACTTCATTTTCTTGAGTGTGATTCAATTTAGATGCCACCGCATTTTCTAGTTTCGACACGGTGCTGTAGGTAAACATCATTGATATAGGAATATCGTGATAGATACGTTGCTTAAGCCTTTCATTGATTTGAACGATATCCAATGATGTGGCCCCAAGTGCAAAGAAGCTGCAATGTTCATCAATTTCAGAAAGCCCGAGCTGGTGTTGTACTTCTTCTGAAATTATCTGTTTAATTGAAATGCTTTTATCTACGATCCCATTTTTAGTCTCTGCCAAAGTACTGGCTTTCTCTTTTTCCGAAGTATTTAATCTTTCCTCAATGGGTATGACAGAAACTAATAATCGTTGTTGCGTCTCCTGTGAAAGTGCTTGTAAAAATACGGCTTCACCTTGCTGATTGGTTAACCCTGCTGTGGATGCGTCAATTTTCATATTTCTCGACGCCATGCCCACTTCCAGCCAGCGATCCCAAGCGAGAGAATAGACCTTGAATTTTAGATCTCGTCTATCAGCAATCGCGTCGAGAAATGCATTTGCAGCAACATAAGCAGATTGCCCAGGGGCGCCACAGTAAGAGAGTAATGAAGAACATAAAACCATTGAATTTAGCGGTTTCTCTTCAAAGTACGATATCAGGTTCATCGTTCCTTCTACTTTAGCCGTCATGATCTTGCGATGGGATGATATATCTGGTTGCATAATCAACGCCCCGGCATCCGAGCCCGCGCTATGGATCACCATATTGATGGCCCCGTAATCACTTTCCAGACATTGTAACGTGTCGAAAAGTTGGGTTTTATCTGTAACATCCAATTGTCGCAGTATCACTTCGCCACCGAGTTGTTCAACCTTCTCCAAACACTCAATTTGTTCAATTAATGCCGATTGCTTCTTGTTTTCCTTGATACTTGCCCATTGTGAACGTTCAGGAATCGCTGTTCGAGATGCAAGCACAATACGGGCCTTATAATGTTGTGCCAGGCTTTGCGAGAGCTGCAAAGCAATTCCCCCCAATCCACCACTGATTAAGACTAAACATCTCTCATGCAATCCATTACATTGTTGACGAGTTTCAACGCTTTTACTCGGCAGTGCTTTGAACTCAGGCAACCAAATTTGGTTATGTCTTATTGCCACTCGATAATTAATATCAGAGCTAACTAAACGACGAAGTAAAGATTGGGTTGAATTATCCTTTGCTAATTCGTCGAAAGAGATGTCAATTTGATAGCCATAGTGTTCTTGATGCTCGTGGTTGATTGACTGTATTAAGCCTTTCAGTAATGAAATAGCTGCATCAGTGACTTCATATCCGAGCACATTCTCAATTTGAGGCGTTAACAAAATAAACCGAGAAGCTGCAAGTGATTTAATGGACAATATCTCTTTAATACATGGAAGCCATTCAAGATAATGTGCTATTGGATCAGCAACAAAGTCTTCTGCATTAGGGATTAATACAAACGAACAACAGCCTGTTAGATTTAACGCAGACAGCTTGTCAGCCTCATCGACAAAGATAACATTTTGCATTGGTAAAACATTATCGACTAGCGTTCTATTATTATCAGCTCCACGACGTGTGGTGAGAACATATATCTGCCCTTCATGTGTCATTTTCTCAATATCATTACACGAGCTTCTATACCACACGGGTTGATACAAAATATTTTGTTTTATATCCGGTGATTTAATCTGTGGTGTTCGACCTTTTACCAGTCTATCTCTGAGCTTTGTGAACTCTTTCTCAGCAAATGCGTACACAGGTAAGTGAATAAGACGACCAGATTGGCTGCTCGGCACTTGCCAGTCGCCTAATCCGACAGTACACCACAATTTAGCAATTTGGCTGTAGAAATAGGTGATATCCCCCTCAGGTAAATTCGGATGCCTTAACATATTAGCAATATGTATTTGTTGATCCGATTTTTGTTTAAAGAATTTTTGCACACAACTGGCGAGCGTGTTGCCTGGCCCTACTTCGATGAAAATAAGATCCTGCTGCGAAGAAAGCGTCTCTAAACACCCTAAAAAGTCGACTTTATCTCTTTGATGAGACAACCAATATGCCGGTTTTCTAATTTCATTGTTGTCATGCCAATCACCAGATAGGTTTGACAAAATTGGGATACCTACAGAATTAAACGCGACGGTTTGCAATACCTGTTCATATTCATCCTGTATTTCATCGATCGTTTTAGAATGGAACGCATGGGTAGTTTTTAGTTGACGCGAATGAATGCCCTGGAGTTGCAAGCAGGATTTCAGGTTCTCAATATCTTCGATAGAGCCAGACAATACTGTCGACTCTTTACCATTAACCGCCGCAATTTCTAAACTTCGCTCCAATAGCTCTGCCGCTTGCTCGTTTGATAAAGGTACGCTTAACATAGCGCCTGGAGACATTTTCGCCATCAATTGTGCTCGCCTACCAACCAAAAATAGAGCATCTTTTAGCGTAAAAACCCCTGCAATAGTCGCCGCCGCATACTCACCCAGACTGTGACCTAGTAATATATCAGGCTGAATACCCTTTGATTCCATTAATCGCGTTGTCGCGTATTCAATGATGAATATAGCAAGCTGTATGATTTCGGCAGGAAACGCATTAGAACTTTCCGGTTCCATTAAGTAGTTTCTTATCTGTTCTCTTTTTTCATCGTCCAACAGCGATAAACAGTGTTCTACTTGCTCTTTAAAAACCGACTCACGGAGATATAAACCTAGCCCCATAGTCTGATATTGCGAGCCTTGACCAGGATAGAGAAAAACAATACGTCTGTTTGCATGTTCACATCTACCACGAACGAAGTCGGCTGTAGAGTATGTCCCCCTGTCGTTTGAACAAACCAATACAGATCGATAACCAAAATGCTCGCGACCATTTTGTAAGGTATGCGCAACGTCGGCTAATTTATTAGGATTAGAGGCTAACCACGCGATTAACCGGTTCTCCATTTCACCCAAACTCCACTCAGATTTAGCAGACAGCGGGAGTAGTTTTACTGCATCAGAAGCTTGCTCATCGTCAGGCTCACAGACATATTCTTCTAGTATCACATGAGCATTGGTTCCCCCAATACCAAATGAACTCACCCCCGCTCGCCTCACCGTCGCGCTATCCCAATCTTTACTGTCGGTATTAACATAAAAAGGTGAAGAAGAGAGTTTTGTTTTAGGATTAGGATTCGTAAAGTACCGATTAGCGCACAGCTTTTTGTGTTTTAGCATCAGCGCCGTTTTTATTAACCCGGCCATTCCAGCCGCACTATCAAGATGACCAATAATCGACTTTACCGACCCAATAGCAATACTCTGCTGTGGGACGTTGGAGAAAACTTTATTCAGAGCCGTGATTTCTATTGGATCACCAAGCTTGGTCGCCGTGCCGTGGGCTTCAATATAAGAGATGGATTCAGCTTCAACCTTAGACATAGCCAAAGCACCTCTAATCGCTTCGAATTGTCCGTCAATGCTCGGCGCGGTGTAACCTACCTTTCTTGAACCGTCGTTGTTAAGCGCTGATCCCTTAATCAAGGCCAAAATAGGCCGTCCCTGCTCCAATGCAATTTTGAGCGGCTGCAACACTATCGCACCAACGCCTTCACCACCGACAGTACCATTCGCCATTTCATCAAATGGTCGGCAAGTTCCATCTGGAGAAGTGATCATGCCATCTTGATATAGGTAGCCTTGCTGATTGGGTGTCACTAAGGTCGCAGCGGCAACGAGCGCTGTCTGGCACTCACCTAATAACAAGGCTCTTGATGCCAGGTGTATTGCGGTGAGAGACGAAGAGCACGCTGTCTGGACGGTAATTGCAGGTCCTGTCAGACCTAATTTGTAGGCCAGTCGAGTTGCCGCGAAGTCTTTCTCTACTAAGTTAAATGCAGAAAAAAGACTGGCGCCATCTTGTTCACACTCGTCATAAGCGGCCATTTGCCAACCGAGTTGAGCGCTTGACGCTAAATAACAACCAACCGCCCCTTTGTATTCAGACGGAACAATACCGGCAGAACCTAACGCTTCAAAACCACATTCATGTAATTTACGAATTTGTGGTTCCAAAAACTCAGCTTCACGCTTGTTATAATCAAAAAAATCAGCATCAAACGTTAAAGGGTTATCAATAACACCCTTAGCATTGATGTAATTTTGGTTCTCATAATGCTGTTTAGATACGCCATTTTTCGCCAATGTTTCATCAGAAAAACGAGAGATACAATCCTTGCCCTCTAAACAATTTTCCCAGAAGCTCTCTACTGTTTCACTATTAGGGAAGCGACAAGAAACACCGACGATAGCGATTTCTAATCCCGTTAATTTTTGCCTGGTAAATTCGTGTGTATGATTATCTTTTTTCATAATTTTCAATATTAGCAAGTGCTAAATTAGCCATTAAATTATTGAGAGACGTTTAATTAAAATATCAATATATTGCAATTGATATTTTTCAATTGATATTTTTAAAATGGATAAATTAACGAAATTAAGCTTAAAGACCGAATATCTTTAATGCTTCATCAAACTGTTCTGTTGAATTAGCGCCATTATCGGAACTGTCTAATGGTTGTTGATTGCCATCTATATATTGTGCTTGTGACTGAATCGTAGTGTGTTGAAATAAATCGACAATTTCTATTTCCCGCGCAAATACTTCACTCAACTTGAAACTAAGCTGCGCTAACTTAAATGATGAACCACCTAAATCAAAGAAGTTATCTGTCAAGCTGATATTCTCTTTCCGAGTAGTCAGTAAATCTGCCCAGATATCCAATATTTGCTGTTCCGTCTCACTATTACATGCCACAATTTTCTTTTGCACCACGTCACAACGAGGATCAGGTAATTTAGCGTTATCAATTTTACCACTGCTATTTTGTGGGAATGTATCAACTGCAATGAAATATGCCGGCACCATATAATCAGGAAGATGAGATGCGACTTCCTTACGCAATGTATCGAAATCAATTTCCTGATTGGAACAGATGTAAGCGATTAATAATTGATTATCAGACTCTTTATTATTGACTATCACATGAACATCAACGACTGGCTTAATATCATCCCCGGAATTCAGTTTTAATATCGCTTGTTGAATAACTTTCTCTATTTCTCCAAGTTCTATTCGATATCCGTTCATTTTTACTTGACTATCTATCCGCCCTAAATAAATCATACCTTCCTCACCGATATATCTTGCCAAATCACCGGTTCGATAATAACGCTTACCATTGATGAAGATAAAAGATTCTTGAGATAATTGGGCATTATTAATATAGCCTTTTGCCAATCCTTTCCCAGATATAGCAATTTCCCCCACTGCCCCTTTGGGAAGAATTCGCATAAATTCATCAATCAGTACAATTTCCTCACCAGACATTGGCAGACCAATAGGAATAGTCTCTGTACTAATCTGGCTTGAAGCGTTAAATTCAAAAGAGAGTGATTGCACACAACATTCTGTAGGCCCATATGCGTTAGATGCATTCGGAACCGACTCCCAGCAATCAGCGAAATTCAACCAATTTTGCTGATCTAATTTTTCGCCGCCAATCATCAGATGCTTTACCTGACAATCAATGCGCTGACCATTCATTTGTGACCTAATCATTCTTAAATGGGTTGGAGTACAATCGGCAATATGGATCTTTCTGTCACGCCAAAATTGGCTGATTCTCTTGCCGTCTTTCCTGATTTCATCAGGCACGATATGCAGCGTATGACCCAGTAACAGAGCCGGATATAGCTGCTGTACCGACGCATCAAAACTGAGTGCTGATATCATTGAGACGTTCAAATCCCACGGGTAATTGCGATAAACCTTTTGATATAGCCCTTTGACCAAATTGACAACGGCACTATGAGGAATTTCAACCCCTTTTGGATTACCCGTCGAGCCAGAGGTAAAAATAATGTAAGCGGAATCTTGACCATTAATTTCAGGCAATTGAAGGTTTTGTTTTATATCAAATCCATTGTGTTGCAAATTATCATAGGTAATCTGGCTGTACTCTTCCAACGCCAACTGGGTATCAATTGACGATATAACTAATCGCATGTCTGCAATATCTAATACATATTTCTTTCTGCCAACAGGCCAATTTATATCGAAAGGACAGTATTTTCCGCCTGCTTTAAGCACCGCGAACATTGCTATTATTGCTGAGCAAGAGCGCGGCATATGTATACCAATCGTATCGCCTCTTTCGATACCTAACTCTATTAACTTGATGGCGCAGGCATCGCTCAATTTATCCAGTTCAGCATAACTCAACTCTCCCATACCATCTGCGATAGCCGTTTTTGCTGGATGAGTACCTACCTGTTGTTTAAATACAGCCAATATCGACTGTTCGGTATTAATACCATTTTCTGCTTCAACAACATTTAAATAAAAGGGCTCAGGTATTAACAACTCAGAAATTTTACCATCAGAACGTATTTTACTTACCCAAGATTCCACCATATTCATTATAGTGATGATGTATTCTGAATCGTATATGGAAGTCACTTCACATGATATTAGCGCATTATCATGTTCAAAGCATAATTGCGATAAGGAGCGCTCAAAAAATTCATCAGACTCCTTTTGACAATTTTTCAATATCACAGCTAAAGGGAAGGTGACTGTACTATCAAAAATGTTTTGAAAAGATGCTACGGAATACGCCAGCTTTTGCTGAATATTTGTTGAAGCAGCTACGATCACCTCTTTTAAGGTACACTCACTATCGAAGTTAAACGGTAAACATAATACCTTTGCTTCAGTTGAATCTTCGAGATAATTTCCAGTAAGAACCGTTATCTCAGAACTCTTCAACATAATGGCCTGCGCATAAGCGGCCAAAGACATGAGCAATATGCTCAACCGTTTATTTGAACCATTTGCAATTGAAAGTAAGGTCTTTGAAATTTCTTCAGAAAAGCTAAACTTTGTTGGCTCAGATGAGATATCTTTACAATAAGAAATCTCGTACTCTGGGCTACGATATTCAGATAAAAATCCCTTCCAATAACTTACCGTAGCTTCACTAATTACATTACTATTATCAACCATTTTAATATCTCATCTTTAAAGTTAATTAGCCATTCCACTTCATCGTAATTTCTAACTCACCAGTATGTTCATCCACACCTTCTTTTTCCTCGACAAAGCCATTCATTTTATAGAAATCTCTCGCCAGTTTATTTTTTGAATAAACATTAAGAACTAAATCACTTCTTTTACCGAAGGCATCGAATAGTAATTTCTTTCCAATTCCTTTACCTTGAAAATCAGGATGAACAAATATAGATGCCAGAATATTATCAACCAAACTGATAAACCCAACAATTTCATCATTATATTTGGCAACTACAGTTTCAGCGCCAGGAATATAGATATTCATCATATCCTCCTTACATGAGTGCCAAAAGCTCTCGCTAACAAAATGATGACACTTAATTGAAGCAAGATACCAAATATCTACAACTCTTCTTATCTCCTCCACATCGCCATTCAACTCTGTTAAGACCACGTTTTTAATAGATTGTAAAGTCATTATCATTTATCTCCATATTTATTAATGAGTAAAACTGACTCTTTTCTTCATTTTTCCACGACGTTCCGCTAGTCGGTCTCGTCTCGACATAGCCTCTTCTTTATTGACTAAGTTTATTTCCTGTTTTTCACCGGACTCAATATAGGAAATAAGAGTCGCCATATTCGTGTATGTGAAGAAATCGACAACTTTTAACGGGAAAGGCAGGAACTCATTCAAAACATTTGTGATTCTAAGCAGTTTTATTGAGTTAGCCCCCAAATCAAAGAAACTGGTTTTAAGGTCTATTTGATCTACCTCTAAAATTGAGGAGAATACCTCAAGCACTTTATCTTTATAGCTTGAAACCTCTAAATCAGCAATATTTTGGCTCGTTAAATCAAGATCAGGCAGGCTTGCTAAATCGACTTTCCCATTTGTAGTTAATTTAATTTCATCCACCGCTTTAAATATGCCAGGCACCATGTAATTAGGAAGAGATTCAGATAAATAACGCCTCAGGTTATTCTCTTCAATATTCTGACTAGAAACATAATAAGCAACTAGCTGATCTTCTCCATGAATCTTCTTAATCACCACAACGGCATTACGGCATGCGTCATATGACTTTATTTTTGTCGCTATTTCATCTAGCTCAATTCTATAGCCTCTCAATTTTATTTGATTGTCTACTCTACCGATATATTCAATGTCACCCTCACCGTTAAAGAAAGCTAAATCACCGGTTTTATATAGTTTTGATTTATGATCAAAAGGACTATCAATAAATTTTTCAGCAGTTAAATCTGGCCGATTCAAATATCCTCTGGCAAGGACTCTTCCCCCGATATAGATCTCACCGGGAACACCTATTGGTTGCGGGTGTAAATTTTTATCTAAGATATATATTTTCGCGTTATTTATCGGTCTACCTATGGGAACAACTGGGTTTTCTTGTTGATCTTGTTGATATCGATAGATCATACAACCAACCGTGGCTTCTGTCGGGCCATATTCGTTACAAATAGTTACGCCAGGTTTCAGTTTATCCGTGATTTCTTTACACAATTTACTTTCTAATTGTTCGCCACCGAGAATAAACGTCTGTAATGAACTTTTATTATCGCAGATTTGATTGAGTAGATTTAATTGCGAAGGTGTGATCTTGACATGACTTAGATTTTGGTTTTTAGCCACATCTTGCAACGCTTCAAATGACTCTTTATCGATAATTTCTATTTCTCCGCCAGAAATTAGCGGGCACCAAATAGAAGTTACGGTTAAGTCAAACGCAAGACTGGTAAACAAAGGATAAACCGAACGATAACTATCTGAATGGTAAGCGCTAATAGCCCAGTAGATATAGTTCATAACCGTGTGGTGTTCTAGCATCACTCCCTTCGGTTCTCCGGTAGATCCTGAGGTAAATATAGTATATACAAGGTCATTTTCAGAGTATGCCAAATTTGGTCTTTGATCGCCACCTTCGTTTATCTCCGACAAACTAAGCAAATCATCATGATAAATAATATGTTTAATCCCATTAGATAAAATCTTGTTTACCCGCACTTCCGGGGTAGATATATCGATTGGAACATAGGCCGCACCTAATTTATTTATCGCAATTAACAGCGCTATCGTATGAATGCTAGCACGACATTTAACTGCAACAAGCTCCTGATGCTTAACACCTTTTGAATAGAGATTGTTTGCAATTTGGTTAGATAGCTCATCAAGTTCCGCGTAAGTGACGCTAATACCTTGTTGTCTAATGGCGATATCATCTTGATATTTTTCTACCGCCGCCTGCCATGCGAAAGTTAAGTGAGCAGGTCCAGGTAATGGAACATCATTATTATTAAAATCAATAATTAACTGATTATACTCTTTCTCATCTAAGAAACAGAGTTCAGATAATGTCTTTTCTGCATTATACGCTATCGCTTTTAATACTTTTGTGAACTGTTTCAGGATGCCATTAATAAAATATTGTTCGTATTTTTCGGAATTATAACTTAACTTTAAAATCGCTGAATCAAGTAAATTGACTTCTAAGCTCAGATTGAAATTTGTAGTTTCAGACGTTGTATATGAAAGAATATCCACACTGGTTGACATCTGTTGTAACCTTTTTGAAATTGGGTAATTCTCTATCACCACAATACTATCAAAAAGATTATGTTTTATTTTATTAACGCTTTGTATTTCAGATATTGGATACTCTTTATAAGCATCCCGCTCCAATATCGTGGTTTGTACGCTCTTCATGATGCTTAAAAGCGTCATTTGACTGGATAAATTATCAATTAACAAAGGCGGTGTTTGAATATATAAACCAATGCTATTTTCAATGCCAGCAATTAAATTATCTCTACCGGATACTGTGGTACCAAAGCAAATGGATTCAGAATCATTACACTTAGCTAAAACAATTGACCAAGCTGCGTATATTGCAATAGCCAGCGTAAATCCATTATTTTTACAATATAACTCGACTGCGTTTATTAGATTTTTATCTAATGTGCATTCAATTTTACCGACGCCTTTTGAGAGCAAGTTTTGTTTACTTGGTAAACTCATTGCCGCGTCCTGAGATATGGCACCCTGCCAGAACTCTCTTGCTTCATTACATTGCTTCACTTTATTTAAATGAACAATATAATCTTGATAATCAAAAATGTTACCAACACATTTTAATTGAGGATGATCATAATAATCCCAAAGTTGGGTTATTAATAGACCCAGACTCCAACCATCCATGCAAATGTGATGATATTGAACATGGAGAATATAATTATCTTCGCTTACTTTATATAAGTTAATTTTGATTGGGCAACGTTCTAAGTCAATTTCAGTTTTTTGAGAAACTATCTCATTAATATTTTCTTGATCTGCCCTATAACTATTATTTTCAAATGTTCTGAAATCTATGTGAAGCGGTTTATTGTCAAAAATAATCTGAACTGGATGGCTTAATCCTTTCCAGCGGTAAACCGTTCGTAATGCTTGATGTTCCGATACCACTCTGTTCCACGCAATTTCTAATTTCTTTTCATCAATCAGACCCGCAATGGTTAAGGTAAAGTTTGTCACATAAATATCTTTACTGCCCTCTTCAATGGAATGATAAAGCATCCCTTCTTGCATTGGACTTAAAGCGACAATGTTATAATTCACAGGCATTTTCTAATCCGTCCATTCCATTATATTTTATGTGACTTATATACTTCATGGGCATTTTCTATGCCCATTAATATATTGGAAATTTTCAAATACCCATCTGATATTACGGTTGTATTTCGCATATCCTGGAGCATACAGTAATAATGTTCCAAGCTTTCTGTCTCAATAATGACAATATCTTGAAAATCAGCAGAAAACCCTTCCGAGTCTACGGTTCTAAGACTAATAAAATCATGGTACTTCAGCAGAATTTCAGGCAGCGATTCATTCTGCAATTGCTCTCTTTGAGAACGATTTAAAGCATTCCATTTATCACTAAAAACCAATGTCCAAATAATCACATATTTCATATAAATCACCGATTGAAACTCAGATCGCTTGCTATTTTATTTATCAAGCTACTTGGGAAACTATTAAGGTAAAAATGATCGCCATCAAAAGTACTATGAAGAAATTTACCATTAATGTAATCTTCCCAGGAAGAGATCATTTGAGGCGTTGCTACCGCATCATATAGACCAGAAAAACCATGCACTGTAGTTTTGTCACTAATTTTCGCATCGCTCATACGCCAGGATTCTATTATTCTAAAATCACTCCTCACAATATCTAACATCATTTTCATAACAGCATGATCTTCACAAAAATCCTTCGAGCCGCCTAATTTCTCAAGATATTCGATTAACTCACTATCACTTAATGACGCACGAGATAAATTCTCTTTATTCTTTAAGTGTGGCGGTTTGAAAGCTGAAATAC
This sequence comes from Photorhabdus aegyptia, assembly GCF_000612035.1. Taxonomy (NCBI): domain Bacteria; kingdom Pseudomonadati; phylum Pseudomonadota; class Gammaproteobacteria; order Enterobacterales; family Morganellaceae; genus Photorhabdus; species Photorhabdus aegyptia. The sequence continues at coordinate 17,687 of NZ_JFGV01000023.1, forward strand.
CTAACCAAACAGGGGGCGTACCTAAATTCTGTAACCTTAGCGTTAATTCATACGCTATAAGGCCCCCCATACTATGGCCGAAAATGGCAAATGGCTTATCCGTTTGAATTTGATTCAAAAATAACTCGATAACCTGCTCCATAGATTTTAAGAATGGCTCACCAAAACCCATGCCTCTTCCCGGTAGTTCAAGAGCGATACACTTTATCCAGCCCGGCAATAAATGCGCCCAAGGTCGATAAAGCATATGCGAACCACCAGCATGATGAATCGAATAGAGCCGAACATCTGCATTTTTGCTATCGTTAATATCTATAAAATTTTTCATATTTTTAAAAATGTCAATAAAATGGAGCGGGTTTCGGTTTCACTCCATTTATCAATCCACTAAAAGTTAAATTCTAAAAGACTTTCATCTTTAGGAATATCCAAATTCACTTTTGCATGTTTAAAGTATTCAGAAATAGCAACATCAGGGTGACTTAAGATATCATCTATCAAGTTAATATATCTCTCTATGAAAAACTTAATCTTTTCACTTGTAAATAACGCACTCTTATATTCAAAGCTAAATTCATATCCACCGCCGATCTCTTTAACAAAGAACGCCAGGTCAAATCTGGAACTCTCTTGTTCTATTTCATATCGGCTTAACTTCAAATTAGGCATTTCAAAATCAGCCATGCCAATATTCATATATGAAAATACAGTATCGAATATCGGCATCCTATTTTTCTTTGGTTTTACATTTATTGCTTTAACGATTTCTTCAAATTGAATATTAGCATTATCAAATGATGAGACAACAACATCAGCAACAGAGTTAACTAAATCTCTAAAAGTTGTCGTTTCATCAAAATCAAATGGAATTGGAAGAAGGTTGACAAACATACCTATGACATCTTGCAACTCACTTTGCGGCCTACCCAATATGGGCGTCCCAATACAAAATTTCGTCTGCTTTGTTAAATCAGCTAATAGCAAGTAGTAGGTAGATATGAAGATCATGAAATTGGTCGCACCATCTCTACTGAACATATTAACCAATCGTTCTGTAGTTTCATTTTCTAAATAAAAGTAAAGTCTCTCCCCACAATCATCTGTGATATGTTCCCGATCAAAATCACATGGGAGTTTAATTTCTGGTATGTTTTTCAGCTTTTCTAACCAAAAATCCTTTTGTGCTAATACCCTACAACTATTTGCTATTTCACTTTGCCAAATAGTGTAATCTTTGTACTGTATATTAAGAGGAGCTAATTCTACCCCCTGATAGATATCCAGAAAATCTCTCACAAAAATATCCTGAGATAAACCGTCAGATATAATGTGGTGAATATCCAAGAAGAATAGATATTCATATTCTTTTAATTCAATAAGAATTAGCCTAATTAACGCGTCTTTATGTAAGTTGAATGGTTTTATTAACTGCTTTATCTGCTCTTTAACTTGCAGCGGATTTAATCCTGCTGTATTGAATTTAATATGCTTGAGTTCAACAGTGGGTTCTTTGTGACATTTTTGTCTCGGCTCGCCATTAACTAATATTATCGAAGTTCTAAGAGATTCATGTCGTTGGATTAACTTCTGTAGCGTTTCACTGAATTTTGCTATATCCAAGTGGCCGACAATATTAAAAACCGCAGTTTCATTATAAGCAACAGATCCTTTATCGAACATTTGTTGCAAATAGATACGTCTCTGACCGGGAGATAATGGATATGAATCCTGTTCAGCAACAGGTTGAATCGCCTGATATCCCGATGTTTCGGATTGACTTCCGGCAAATTCGGCAATTTCTTTGACCGTTGGATGTTTGAAGAAATAGGTCAATGGCACATCAATATTACAGCTCTTGTGTATCTGCGATAGTAAAGTGATCGCTTTAAGAGAGTTGCCGCCTAAATCGAAGAAATCATCCTCTATGCCTAACGGCTTGATACGTAAAAACGCTTCCCATATTCCAATCAACTGAGTTTCAATTTCGTTACCAGCGGTAATAAAATCACATTCAAGATCTGGCCTGCCTGAATACTCTTTATTGCTATTATCATGCCCTTGCTCTTCAAGCTGATTTGGTTTAGACCATTGCGCAATGCGGGCATTGATATCAGCGGTAGAGATAATTAAAGCGTCTTTTTCTTGATAATTGAGTACATCAGCCAGTAATAAGATACCTTCTTCTTTCGTTACCAATAAGTGCGACAAACTGGTGCCAATTTTTTCATTAATGTCACTCTTTACCGCGACTTCCCAACCATCCCAATTGATCAATGTCCAATTATTCTGGTTATATTGGTTGTGCTGAATGACAAACGCATCTAAATAAGCACTAGCGGCAGCGTAAGCATAGAAACCAAGTCCTCCTAAGATTGGAGCAAGTGATGAAATAACAACACAGAAATCATAATCAACTTCCGCTAATGCTTGCTCTAAGACTTCAATTCCTTTTTGCTTAGCTTCAAGGTGTGCCTGAATATAAGCCTTATCAGTTTCAATAATAGACCTTAGTGACGCCTCTCCTGTAATTCCCGCCAGGTAGAATACGCCATCTATCTTGCCATGATATTTAATAACGTTTTGAACAAGTTCAGACATGGCATCTAACTCTTTCGCATCAGCTTGGATCAACTGCAACGAAGAAGCCTGTTTATCTATTTGTTGCCAAGAATTATCCAAATAAGCACTAGAGCGCGACGTAATAATTAAATTAGCTTGATATTCTTTAGCGAGGTAATTTGAAAACGTTTTACCAATAAAGCCCGCGCCACCAATCAATAAATAAGTCCCTTCCTTTTTCAGACTGACGTGATTTCGATCGGCTAAAGACACGTAAGGAACGAAATCCTCACACCACCTTCTGTTATTGCGATATGCGACAGTCTCGCTTCCACCATAGGCAATTTCAGCAAGTAACTTGGTCGCCCCGCAATCTGTTGCCATATCGCCAACATCTATCGCACGACAAGATAAATCTGGAAACTCTTGCCGGATCACGGTGCTGATTGCCATAACCGCCGCTGATGATGGATCAATGCTCTTTTCATTGCATACCACGACGGCATATTTCACCAGCAAAGTGATATTTTTAAGAGTACTGTCGGCTGTTTGCGCACGATATGACTTTAAGAGATGAAGAATCTGTGACAGCAATTCATCGACAGCCAGCGCTGAGTCAATGCAATCAATAACAATGTTCGATACAGAAACATGACTCTGTTCGAGCAACTTAAAGAATTGATTAAAGTCTTCTTGGTTATCGAGTCTAATTTGGTTTTCGCCATCCAGATCAAACACCTTCTCGTTGCCCACATGAATCTTTATTAATTTCTTGTAGTAACGTTGTAAGCTACTCTCCATACAGCATGTTGGCGCCGATGGCTGTCCGAGTCGTAGCAAGAGCGTTGTTTCATCACTTGATTGCACATTTGATGTGCTCAACGGCTGTTGTTTCCAGCCATGTTGATAAAACCAGTCAGACATCCGCCCTTTCCTTTCAACTTTTTTCTCTGCTTCTATTGCGCTTGATGCGTTAGAGAAAATATTCAGGAAATTTGCTTCCTTGGGCCAAAAAACGCTTCTATCGAAGGCATATCCGGGCAATGGGATACGCCTGCAATTATCGGTAAATCGCACCTTATGCCAGTCAATCTGAACGCCTTGTTGCCACAGTTTACCCAACGCCCCCCAATATGAATAAGGAAGATCTGGCGCTTTGATCTCTTCTGGCAGTAACTGGATAAGCACATTAGAACGTTCCTCCTTAGAATCATCTTGAGAGAGATATCGCCGTGTGAGATTGATCAGATCACGGCCAACACCCACTTCAATAAAAATAGAGGCTTTGTGTTTTTCAATCAGGTGCTCAAATCCCTTGACAAAGCAGACTGTACGTTCAGCCTGTGCTGCCCAATATTCCGCTGACATTGCCTGCGAGGCAGTTAACGGCAGTCCCGTCACGGAAGAAATGAGCGGGATCTTTGGCGCACTGAGATTAAACTGAGCTATCACAGCCTGGAGTGCGCCATTAATTTGTTTCATCGCTGGCGAGTGTGCCGCATGTTTAGATTTGATTGGCGTGGTCAGGATACGCTTTTTCTTGAGGATCGCTGCGAATTCTTCGATATTTGCTGCCAATCCCGATACAACACACGAATCTTTATTATCGATTGCCACAGCTATCCCTGCCGGGCATATGGCGTTAACCTCTGCAACGGGCAGCGGGATACTCAGCATAGCCCCCACCGGCAAATCTTGCATCAGTTTGCCACGCGCAATCACAAAGCTAATGGCATCTTCCAAGGAAAACACTTCTGCAATCGTCGCAGCGACCAATTCACCAAAGCTGTAACCGAGCAAGCTTGAGGGTTGAACGCCAAGTTCCATCAGGCAATGCGCGAGCGCATATTCAACAATAAAAATAGCAGGTTGAGCATACTTCGTTTGCTGTAATTCATTTGAAACACCATCGGTAAACCACTTTTCTTTCAGAGATTCACCTAGATGGTGAGACGCTATCGCAAGACAATGGTCAACAATATCCCGGAATTCAGTATGAGTGTCATACAAGGCACGCGCCATATTGGTATATTGCGCTCCCTGACCGGGCAGCAAAAATATTATCTTATGCTCTGTCCCAGAAACTTTTGTCGGTTGGGAACTTGGTTTTCGCAGGGCTTTAATTAAGTCGCCGCATGAGGAAGCAACAATTGATTTTCGATATTTATGATGTACTCGGCCCTCCTGCAATACGTATGCAACGTCAGATAACCTGATGTCCTGCTTAGTCTGGAGCAAGTCAGCTAAATTATGTTGATTATTGGTGAGTGACTCAGGCGTTTCGCCCGAGAGCAAGAACACATTCGGTAATATCTCGGCTTCTGTTCTCAGAACGGTCGGTTCATCTGCTTCCGCTAAAATGATATGGGCATTTGTCCCGCCAATACCAAATGAACTGACGCCGGCAATACGTTTCTTATTTCCTGAAACTGCCCACTCCATTGGTCTATCTACGACTTTGAACGGCGTTTCTTCAATATGTAGTTTGTCGTTAGGCGCCTTATAGTGAAGGGTTGGTGCGAGTTTCTTATTTTTTAAAGACATCACCGTCTTTATGACACCGGCAACACCAGCCGCTTCATCCAGATGCCCGATATTACTTTTCACCGCACCAAGCATGCATAGATGATTCGAGTCGCCGAACACTTTAGATAGCGCTGATACCTCAATCGGATCACCTATCTCAGTAGCAGTGCCATGACACTCGATATAGCTAATATCTTCCGGTTCAACGCCAGCCAACATTTGAGCGCTGGCTATCACTTCCGCCTGTCCTTGAACACTCGGAGCGGTAAATCCAACTTTGCGCTGACCATCATTGTTTATCGCGGAGCCTTTAATCACCGCATGAACATGGTCATTATCTTCAATGGCTCTATCCAAAGGTTTAAGCAACAAAATGCCGCCCCCACTACCGCCCACAGTACCATTGGAGTTGATGTCGAAAGGCCGGCAGTGACCATCAGCAGAACGTACCATGCCTTGCTGATACAGGTAGCCAGACTCTTGAGGTAACGTTAAAGAAACCCCGCCAGCCAAGGCTAAGTCACAATCTCCGCTTAAAATTGACTGACACGCGGTATGAATAGCAACCAGCGACGTTGAACAAGCGGTATGGATAGCCATTACGGGTCCATTCAACCCTAGCCGATATCCGGTTCTTGTGATGATGGACTCAGGTAAATTCCAATTCACTACATCGAATGTTTCAGAGGGAGTGAGCTTGCTCTTTAATAAACTTGATATCCAAGGAATATTTGAAGCCGCCCCGGCAAATAAACCTATTCTTTCATCGCTATTTTGGCCTATATAAGCAGCGTCCTCCAATGCATGCCAACAGCATTCGTGTAACAATCGACACTGCGGGTCCATTTTATCAACTTCGTCTTTTAAATATCCGAAAAGATGATTATCAAAGGATTTATAATCTTCAAGCGTCGCTTTAGCTGCGACAAAGTTGGGATTATTGATATCTTCTGCTTTATAACCATTAGCAAGGAGTTCATCTTGCGTGAATCTTTTAATGCTTTCTTTTCCTGATATTAAATTTTGCCAAAACTCCTCTGGGTTTTTAGCATCTGGAAATTGGCATGCCATGCCAACGATGGCAATATCAAATGAATCTGTCATAAGTTAATAACCCAAATTTAAATTGAAAGCATAGATAATTCAGAGATTAATTGTTCAAGTTCAATACTTGATAATGAAATAGTAGGAAAATCACTGGGTATATAAAAGTCCTTGAAATCATAATTATTTAAATCGATAAGTTCCTTGAGCTTACTCTCCATGACATTAATGATACTTTCAATTTTAGGAATATCTATCAACTGCTCAATGTAACTCACACTCACTTTACACCCTTGCTCCCAATAAATATTGAAATCAAAAGCTTCCGTATAGATATTATCCACACTGGAAATCGCATGAGGGTAAATTGACTTGATGTTCACAGCGCCCTGATGAACCGATCCGGAAAAATCACCTAAATAATTGAACTTCGGTACGTTGTGAATACGACTTAAATGTTTTTCTGTCGAGCAATGGCGAATGGATTGATAGACCATACCATTATCATTAACCCGACGCATGGCTATTTTGGTCTTTTTTATATGTGAAGATATATTATCTTCACAGTGGCATAGTAGTGGATAGATTGATGTGAACCAGCCGATATTATGGCTTAAATCCACCTCACTCTGCTGTGAACTTCTTCCGATACCTTCAAGCTCAACGGTAAAATTATTTTTATTGAAAGTCTTAAATAATGAGTAGGTAAATAACGAGAAAAATAACTCATTAGGTTTGATTTTCAACATTCCACATAATTTGGTAAAACTTTCAAAACTAACACCCTCTATTTCACTGGTTAACAAACTAAGCGTTAATTTACGATTATATAAGTCTTGATAAGTGAATAAAGAAGAGCCACTTATTTGTTGTTGCCAAAAATCGATCTCATTCTCGCTGACTGTTTTTGCATAATGTTCAGTAAAATCAATCCATCTGGCGTAATTATTATTTTGTTGGCGTAATTTAAGCGGCTGATGATTTAAATGCTGCTCAACCAGTGTATTCAAGTCTGTTATCAAAATATGCCAGGACACACCATCAATAATCAAATGATGGGCAATAAGCAGTAATTCGGTCTCGTTACCATCATCAAGGATAATTGCCTGAAATAACTCAGATTCAGGCCAGCTTGACGCCTCCAGATGCGTTCTCGCCACATATTCCCGTTGCTCAAACCCCGTCACGTTCACTCTGCGTGTTTTAACATGCCTCATCTCCTCCCGTACTTGTAAAGTAAAGTGTTTATCTTTTACATAGCTATTCAGGATTGGATGGAATGATACCAACGCATCCAAGATCTTATCCAACTCGGTTTGAGTTAAACATGATGGGAAAGATAAGGAGAGCATTTGGTGGTATATCTCTTTCTTTCCTAACAACAGGCCGCTAAACCATTTCATAATTGGCGTGGGCGAGAAAGTCGATATCTTGACGGCTTCTTCTTGCTCCATAAATATCGCCCGACTGTCAATATGGCGACACAATAATTTTGGCGTCGGTAACTGGAGCACTTCCTTCGCGACTACGCTAATGCCTTTTTTCTGGAGCAATGTAACCAACTGGATAGCTTTTATCGAATCACCGCCAGATTGATAAAAGTCACTGTGTATAGATAGCTCTGTACAACCCAATACCCGTCTAAACTCTTCGAGCACCGATATTTCTAAGGCACTCATTTTCTGATTGTCATTAGTACCTATTTTATCATCTTCAAGCTCAAGCAATTTGGCGCTATCAACTTTACCGTTAAAGGTTAAAGGAATTTCACGAATACATTTAATCAATTGTGGAACCATATAGTGGAGTAAATGACTCGATAAATACTGTTTTAATTCTTCTCCACTAACAGCCGATCCCTCCGACAAAACAACAAACGCTTTTAAGATTGAGGCATCAGAATTAGCTTCGTCGATCACTATGGCGACATCCTGAACGTCCTTGTATTCAAGTAGCTTTGTCTCGATCTCTTCGATCTCAATTCGGTGTCCTCTGATCTTGACCTGTTTGTCGATACGGCCTAAATAAGTGACTTGCCCATATTCGTTGCGATAGGCGAGATCACCGGATAAATAGGCTCGTTGTCTTGGATAAAATCGATCAGTAATAAATCTGTTCTGAGTCAACTCCGAGCGATTCCAATAACCGGCAGACACGCCATTGCCAGCAATGACCATTTCACCTTTCATGTACGGAATACAGTGGCGTCCATAGCCATCCACAATATATATCTGCGTATTGTCGATAGGTTCACCAATCGGCACGGAAACGTCTCTATCTTTGGCGGGATCAAACTGGTGAATCATACAACCAACCACGGTTTCTGTTGGTCCATATTCATTGAAAATATCGGCTTTACCACCAAATTGAAGGTATGTGTGATTTGCAACACTGACTTTTAAATTTTCGCCGCCAACGATAAAACGTTTAATCGCACAATGAGGGCCGATAATTTCATGTTGGATAGCGCGTAAATGTGACGGTGTACATTTCACGACGGTCGCCACGCCATCGTGAATAATATCGCTCAGGATAAAGTTTGATGTTTCTGTATATACCTTAATAGCCGAGCCGGAAATCAGCGCCGGGAACAGTGAAGTCACCGTTAAGTCAAAAGTCAGCGGTGTATAATATGCCGCGACATCAGATTTTTCGGGGTAATAAACTTGTGCCGCCCACCGGCAATAATTCACAAGCTCTGATTGACGAATAATTGTCCCTTTCGGCAGGCCGGTGGAACCAGAAGTATATATTAAATATGCCTCACTAGTCGGTTCACACCTTACTTGTAATTGCGACGAATCATCTTGTAGTAAAGTTGCAGATAAAGCCGCACTATCACAATAAGCCACGCCTGCCGGCAGTAACGATGCCCAATCATGATTTGTGATAACTAATGCACATTCACTATCGGTCAAAATATATTTTATTCTTTCCTTCGGCAAATCTTTTTCAAGCGGAATATATGTCGCACCGACGGCCATAATAGCCAGTAAAGTTGCTATCTGCTCTGCACTTTTAGGCAGTAAAATAGCAACTCTAAATCCTCCAGAGACTCCGTGACTTAAGAGATTGGCACTGATTGTGCTAACTAAGATCCGAAGCTCCCGGAAAGTCAATGATCTATTTTCTTCAATGATTGCCAGCCGATCTTTATTGCTCTCCACACTCTGTTCAAATAACGATATAACTGTTTCGGCGGTTGGTGCGGCATTGTTGGGCCCGGTTTCAATCAGTTGCAAATTATTCTTTCTTAATGGCGCAACCACCAGCAATTGACAATGCGGATCGATACTGACTTGATCTAGAATCTCAATTAATAAATTGATTACTGAGTCAATCTGCTGCTGCGTATATTCTTCTACCTTGTAGTCACAATATATTTTTGTCGTCCCCTCATTCAATAACTCTTTAAAAAGGAATTGAATTGAATATTGCTGTTCACCGGGGAATATATCCTCGACAATCAATGGGTATTCACCGAGAACCAATTCATATTTAGTGTTAGCATAGTTGTAGCTAACATCAAATAAATCATTAACCGATGCCCCGGCTCTCGTCTCTTTAACCAACTCGGTGTAATCATATTTTTGGTGTCGGTATATCCGATTATTATTCTCTAAAGCTAATTTAATTAAACTGGAGAAATCGGTGTATTCATCCACTGCTATTTGTGTCGGAACAGTAGATACCGTCATTGAATTCCGCACAAGGTTGGTCTTTTTCCTACCATGAAGTGGTACACCAAAAGAGACTTGTTTACTCCCTGAAAGCCGGGATAGCAAAAGAGCAATAACAGCATAGTAAAATACGTTTTCCGTACATCCTAATGTTGTGCAGACATGCTTTATTTTCTTTGATACCTGATGAGGAATATCATAAATTTTTCGTATGGCTTTGGTTGAAAGAGTTCTATTGCCCAAAATAAAGTTGCTGTTTTCTCCCTTGCCAGCCAGGAAATTACGCCAAAATAACTTATCCTTATCATATTGACGACTAGATGAATATTTTTCTTCTAATGCTAAAAAGTAACTTTGATCATCGCTAAGTTCACAATACACAACATCATTCAATGGATTATTATAACACTCACAAACCCTGGCGATAATATTTTGCATCGTCACGCCATCACAAACTAAGTGATGTATTTTGATTAAAAATCCACATTTTGAATCAGACACTTTATACAAACAAAAATAATATAAGCATGTCCCTAAATCCATTTTCCGAGACATAGACGCTTCGCGCCATTGTTCAAATTCTCTTTGTGGATTTTCTCTATTACGAAAATCAATAAAATCGATATTATTTTCCGTTCGGCTATCTAAAACCAGTTTCGGTGGAATCTCATCATTTAAAGTGAAATTTAGACTTTGGGTTTCTTTAATAACTCTCTGTATCGCATTAGTTAACCTTGTGAAATCCAACACCGTTTCAACACTACAGGTACCACCAATATTAAACATGCTGGTCCCTTGGTGTTTCAACTCAGTTACCCAAACGCCTTTTTGAATCCCTGTCATTTCATATGATTTGCTACTAATAGACATAATTAAATCCGTATAAATTTAAATTCTGAACATTTTAAAAAAATCAAACCTCTATCAAACTCAATGCGCTGAGCGACGACGATATAAAACCTGAGAGAACAAAGAGAGACAAAGGAGCAAAAGAAGCACAAGAGAACAATACAAAACCCAAAAGCTATTAGGCATCCAAATCATAAATGTCGCCCAAGACAATCCAAGCAACAAATTTGGGAAGGTCAACACGACCAAGAGAGCAATAATGAATAAAGCAGATAAAATTGTCGTTTTCACAACGCCAAAGTTTGCAAGCCAACTTATATTTTTTCCTTTTAAGTTTAAATATATTAAAAAGAGGCAAGCCAAAATCACAAATACACTGACAACGAGAAAAGTGCTATCAAAAGTATCAAATAACTCAAGATCTTTAACGGTATTTAACCCGGTAAAGTCGCCTCCTTGAGCAAGCTGTTGCATGATTTGCTTGCCAAGTTCAAAAGTAATGTTGCTGTTAACATTTGCCATCACAGCAACCGCAGTGCCAGAATCCAGATCAACGGCAACGTAACTAGAGAACGTTGGGTTCATTCCTGTATGAAATACCCGATTCCCCTGTTTATACCATCCTAAGGTATATATCGCTTTTTCACTTTCGTTGGTATCAACACCAAACTTCCCTGAAAATACAAGTTTTTTGGCACTAAAGAGAGTTGAATCCGTATTGCTTGCTAAAAATCTCAACCAGTTAAGCATGTCGGAAGCATTAGTTTGTATATATCCCGCCGGTACATTGGCTAAGACAAACGGTGCATCGTATGGCCTGGCTTGCAAGAAACTGATTTGATGGCCTATTGCTTTTTTCGCCACATCTGGAAGAGTGGAAGTCGCATTCATCTGTAGCGGCGCCAAAATATAGGTTTGCAGTAGCTGTTGATAAGACTGCCCCGAAACTTTCTCCATCATTCTGGCTGCAATATCATAATTGAGTGTGGCATATGCATATTGCTGCCCCGGCATGGTTTGGAGATTAATTAACTTAATATCATCGATAACTTGCGAAAGCCCTTTTTGAGGCCGGGAGTAGAGCATATCAATGGTTTTAAAAGGCAGGCCCGATGTATGGTTGAGTAATTGTAAAAATGTCACATCAACGTTTTCACCGTCGTAATTCGTTTTTATCGATGGCAATATTGATGAAACTTTGGTTTGGGGCAAGATTTTGCCTTCTTCTATCATTTTGGCCGCAATTAAACCGGTAAAAGATTTACTGACTGATGCCAGCTCGAAAATAGTCTCTTTATCCAGATTTTGAGTACTATTTTTATTTTCATTTGTTAGCAATATTACGTTTGATTTTTTATTCTTGTCGACCGTCACTATAACTAAGCTCGGTATCTTGCCAAACTCCATATATTGCAAAATTTGACTTTTCAAATTCTCATCTGCCGAACTAATACAGGAAAATAGAAGAAGGAAAACCATAATAAAACACTTCATAACCGCCCCGTTCACATTTAAGGTTCCATTTCACTTCGCACCGGACATTGCTAACCAAGAAATTAATAAAATTTTCACAATCTATTAAATAACCTGGCAAACTTGAACACTATCTGGTTTAGACACTAAATTGCCTAGTGCGATTAGCGAAAGCACAACCGCCAAAATAAATACCAGTAAGTCGATTGAAAATAGAATAAGAGGAAAACATCCAACACCAAACAAAAAAGATAACGAAAAAGTTAAAGCAACCTGCAAGAAAAGTTTCAGAAAGACCAATAACATCGAATATTTCTCTTTTTTTACGCTTTGCAGAAAACCGATAAACACCAGCAACCCACCAAGGAAAAACAAGCCTAAAAAAATAAAAAAGGAGATATTCAAAACCGCTAATAACAAACTTTTATCATTAGTGAATAAGCCATATAGATGTTCCGGCAATGTAATAACCAGCAAGGTCATTGATATTGAATAAAATGAAGTATATAACAACGCCACCTTTAATGACTTTATACACCGATTATATTTTTCCGCACCAAAGTTATAACTTGATAAAGTTTGCAGCGCTGACATCATCGCAATCAACGGCAAGACAATAAAACTTAATACCCTGAAAACCAAACCAAAAGCACTAATCATATCTCCCGCGTTTTCAACTTCACTCGCTTTAATAAGATAATTGATAGTGAAAATAAGTATCCCATATGACAAATTTCCAATCAGTGTTGGCAATCCGATAAACACTATATCCTGGCACTCTTTCACGTCTATACCGAAGTAAGTCGGTGAGAGAGTAAGGCGAGTATGATTACTATAAAAGAGCACTGCTGCACATATTAGCGCTATAGTATTTGCCAGTACCGTCGCAATCGCAGCGCCAAACATTCCCATGTCGCATACAACAATAAAAATAAAATCAAACGCAATATTAAGAATGGATGCACAGAGCATTATTGAGAACATGGCATTGGTTTTACCTTCTGCTCGTAATAGATCACCCAAAATAGTCGCTATCATGATAATAGGCGCACATAAAGCCAATGGCATTGCATAATCCAAAGCATAATTAATTATGCTTTCCGTAGCGCCAAGAAATAATAAAACCTCTCGTGCCCATGTTAGAAATAATATGCCAAAACAGATAGCACATACTCCAGCCATGAATATAGCTTGTGTCGCAACTCGATTCGCCAAATCAGGCTTATTCGCTCCCAGAAATCTCGCGACTAAAACGGCAGCCCCAGCTCCTAACATAACCCCGACCGCACCGACTAATAAAAGGACCGGGAAAAATATTGAAAAGCCGGCCATAGCATCTTTGCCAATATATTTAGTAATAAAGATAGCGTCAATTATTCCATAAAGCCCTTGGATTGACATGCCAAAAAAAACTGGAATTGATAATTTTAAATATGCAAGGGGAACAGAATCATTTGCCATGAAATCGGTATTTTTCAATAATATCTCCAATAAGAAATTAATATTTTTAAATTTAATATTACTATATAAGAGTGCAAGTGAAATTTTCCAACTTAAATTAATATCGCGTCAGAGCTCTTATTACAAGAGCTCTGACAGCAAGTATTACATTAGTTTGCCAATCACGCCCTCAAGCAACTGTTTAAATAACGTCATTGTGCTGGTGACGTCGTTGACACTGAGATTTTGATTATCAACGGCAATGAGTTTCCGAAGAGTTTCGGTCATACCCACCACATCGGTCGCCCACACTTGCCCATGATCAGGGATTGCCATAGCAAGGAAACGATGGAGAAGCTCCAACTGTGATAACCAGCGTTTTACAAACTGTTCCAATTCACTGGCTGTCATCGCCAATAACAACTCGGGGCTTTCCATCAATTTATTAACAGCACCGATACCAACATAATGGTGTGTTTGGGTGTTTCCGTTCGTAATAGCCGTGTGAGTCTGCAATCCCGACAGGGTTTTATCTAGCGTCTTGCGTAATAGATGGTCAGTAGGTAAGAACTCTCCCGTTTGAACAACCGATATAGCAAGATAAGGACGAGATTTGTGATACACCTCATGGGATTTCATAAACTCAAGTCCTTTGAAACCGATAACAGTTTGCGCGAACTCATGATCACTTATTTCACCAAAGTAATTAAAGCTCCCGTCATAGATTTGATAACCTTCTGACGTGCGCCCAACCAAAACAAATGCATGTGGAATAACCTCTTCCTCATCGATTTCCAAATTATCAAATAGAGGCCGGAGTAAATATTCACTATGACTCAGCCCATAAGAAGGGGAAAACGGTAAGTGGTAATCTGAACCGGTGACAATAACCAGTTTTCCTTTCTCCAGTTCCGCTATGCAATACGCGGTGTAAGATTCCAAATCGTCGAAAAACTGTTTGTGATAGGAAAACGAGAAACTTTCCTGTAACTGAGGCCAATCCAATAGTGCGCCATAATTCTGATAGTCACTCAGGATATTGCCTTGCGAGTCTGAGGGCTGTACGGCAAAACCAAACAGCAAGCTTCCATCTGATGCTCGCATTAAGCTGTCTGGACAATTCAAACCATAATCATGTTTTAATTTTTCTCTCACTGCCGAATACATACAGCTCACGTCACTGCCATAAAACTCAGGCTTGAACTGTGTATTGTATTGCCAACCACTCGAATGAGATGAATTAGGCGTATCGATCAAACGGATAATCTCATTCAGGCTCTTTCGCGATAGCAGCATATTCATATCAACGGGCATTTGTGCCGACTTCGCTTTCGCGATGACTTGTACTGCGGATAGTGAAGTACCACCCAATGTGATGAAATCATCTTCCCCGTTTACATCACTGACACCCAGTACATTTTTCCAAATAACCTTGAGTTCTTCTTCTACGCTCTTTGTCTTTGTCGCGTCAGAAACTTGGTCTCTCCCCACACTTTGTGTAGACACTTGAGTTATGTCAGAGCCAACTTTACCTGAGAAAATGGCTTGTAGTCTTTTCACATCTTTAGGATATTCTTTACCTCGAATCGGCATGGGAGGAAGGTTTACCGGGGATATAACCGTCTTGTTCAATTCATGCGGCCAATCGACATTGACGTTCAACAGCGACAACATGCCCAGACTTTCCATAAGACAAGTTTCCTCTTCTTTGCCATGACTCATAAGAGAAATACAGACATGTTTTGTATTGAAATTCTGGTGATGTTTAATCAGGGACGACAAACCATTTCCAGGCCCCACCTCAACGAAAATAGCATCACCGCTTGCCAATAATTCCTCTAACCCTTGAGTAAAGCGTACCGGTTCACGAATTTGACGAACCCAATAGTGCGGTTCCACCATCAGATTTTCAGTACTCAATTCTCCGGTCACATTAGAGATGATAGGAAGCTTGGGTTGTGAGAGTTTCACGTCACCGATAACTCGCTCATAATCAGCCAAAATTGGCTCCATATAACGGGAATGGAAAGCACGGCTAACTTTAAGACGCTTGGTCTTGATTGATCTGGATTCGCAAAGTTGCTCAAATGCGGTGATTTCCTCATCTGAGCCGGAAAGCACACAAAGTTCGCTGCTATTATCGAGCGCGATTTCCAAGCGGCCAAACAACATGGTTTGAGCCTCTGTTGCCGAACACATAACAGATAGCATAGCGGCGGCTTCAGTGGACTGCATCAAACGGCCTCTGGCACAAACCATCCTAATAGCATCTGCGAACGAGAATATTTCAGCAACCGCTGCCGCAACATATTCACCTAAGCTATGACCCAACATCGCAGCCGGTTTAACGCCATAAGATGCGAGAACCTGCACCAGTGAATACTCAATAATAAACATTAACGGCTGAGCAAACTCGGTATTATACAATTTCTCATCATCTTCCCCTGAGAGGAAAAGCTGTTTTAAATCAATTGCACAATACTCACTGGCGATTTCAAATCCTCTATCACACCATGTTTTGAACAGATCATTGGTGTGATAGAGCGAGAGTCCCATCGCTGCATATTGCATGCCTTGTCCCGGGAACAGATAGACCACTTTTCTCTCTGACGTCATGCCGTTGTAGAGATAATCAGAAGATGATGACGACAGTCGCTGCAATAAACCTTCACGATCTCGGCTATAAGCAACAAACAGATAAGGCATAACGTCTCTTTGCATTAGACTCAATGCCATCTCATTAATGTGACTATCAACTACGTTGCTTTGTATTGCTCGCTTCAACTGCTTCTTATAGCTGTCTAACGACTTTTCATCAGGGGCCGATAATACGATGGGCAGAACAACTGGCTGCTCTTTGGTCAGTGTTTGTCGATTGACACTTGACGCTTGTTCAAGCACCACGTGCGCGTTCGTACCACCGATACCAAACGAGCTAACACCCGCTCTTAGCAGTCCCTGAGAATCATCAAGTCGGCTGTATTGATTGCTGATAATGAATGGGCTGTTGACAATATCAATTTCCGGGTTGATTCTGGCAAAATTGATTGTCGGCGGCAGCTCTTTATATTTAAGCGCCATTGTTGCTTTTATCAGTCCGGCAATACCCGCTGCCGAGTTCAAGTGTCCGATATTAGATTTTACACTGCCTAATTTGCAAAAGTTTTTCTTATCAGTAGCAAAGGCTTGTTTAAGCGCTTTGAATTCAATGGGGTCCCCCAGATGAGTGCCCGTACCATGCGCTTCAACAAAGCTTAACGTGTCTGCCGAGACATTCGCATCTTTAAGCGCGGCTTGAATCACGTCAATTTGCCCCTGATAACTTGGCGCGGTGTATCCAACCTTTCTGCCGCCATCATTATTAATAGCCGTGCCTATGATGGTCGCATAGATATTGTCATTGTCTTTCAGGGCTTGTTGAAGTGGCTTTAATACCACAACGCCAACGCCATCACCAAAAACCGTACCACTGGCTTGGATATCAAACGGACGACACTTCCCATCTTTTGCATGGATCATCCCCTCTTCGGATAGATAGCCGGCTTTTGTCGGTAAAGTAATGGAAACGCCACCAGCAAGCGCGACATCACATTCCCCAGCTCTCAGAGATTTGATTGCCTCATTGACCGCAACCAGAGACGACGAGCAGGCGGTTGACAACACCATACTAGGACCTGTCAAATTCAATTTATAGGAGACAATGGTCGCCATATAATCCTTATCCGCCACGGTCATTGCACTATATTGGCCCGCACTTCCCTCGGCCGTCGCCATCGCCTGAGCTAACCACTGCAAATTGCCTGACGCTGCCGCATAAAGGCCAATTTTGTATCTGCTTTCTTTGGGCTTAACGCCTGCGTCTTGCAGCGCCTGCCAGCAACACGTATGAAAGGCTCGAACTTGCGGGTCCATTTGCCTTGCTTCGTAAGGTGTATAGCCAAAAAAGTTAGCATCAAACTCACCCGCGTTAGGAAATACCCCTTTTGCTCTGATGTAATTGGGATTATCTAATAGCGCCTGATCTATCCCCTCTTCAATCAGCTCTTCTTTGCTGAATATCGATATGGATTCTTTGCCGTAAGTGAGGTTCTGCCAAAAGTCGTAAATGTTTTCGGCTTCCGGGAATGTCGCGGCAATACCAACAATGGCGATTTTTTTACTGATATCAGCATCGAGATCTTGGCTCGGTTGACTATTCAATGGAGTATCAAATTCTGCTGCCTTACTATTTTCAACCGAATCTAATGATATTTCCCCCACCATCATGGCGTTTTGCTCAATAATAAAACCCGCAAGTAATTCCGATGTCGGATAACTGAACATATCCACCACGGACAAATCAATATAAAGCGCTTCAGTAATACGCTTATTGACCTGAACCAGATCCAGTGAATTTGCTCCTAATTCAAAGAAGTTATCACCACTATTAATCGAATGGATTTTTAAGAAGTCTTGCCAAATATCCATAATAGTGTCGACGATCTGTTGTTTTGAAAATATCTGCTTTGAGAATGTCTGCCTTGAATGTGCTGAATGGGATTGATTAGTAAAAGGTCTAATATGGGTGCCGACCCATTGTTCAAATCGCTTATTCAGATCCCCGGTAGAAACAATTAACTGTGCCTCAAGAGGTGACTGTAAAACACGCTCTAAAATATAAAGACCTTCATCCGGCTCAATTAATAGCTGTTCTAATGAAGAACCTATGGCGTCATTAGCATCTTTACGCTCAAATACCCAGCCATCCCAGTTGATACTAATCCAAGGTTTACCCAACTGATTTTGTTGTTTCGCAAATGCATCAGCAAAAGAACTCACTGAACTGTAAGCCGAGAAGCTTAAGCCCCCCAAAATAGCCGCAATGGAAGAGCATAAAATACAGAAATCAATTTGTTTGTGTTCTAATAGTTCTGCAAGCAATTGGTAAGAATAAACTTTTGTGTCAAACTGGGGCTGACAATTCTCCATAGTAATATGGTTAATGCCTTGGAAAGAGTCTCCTCGCGTAACACCTGCCGCACAGATCACCCCATTTAACTGACCATATTGTGCTTCAATGTGTCCAATCAGCGTTTCCATCTCCTGTCGATCACACACATCTGCCGCGTAGTAATCAATATCCCCCTCACTCATCAGAGATAATTGATGTATTCGATCAATAAGTTTTGACTGAGGATGAGCTTTTACTTCAATATCACCCCACTGCGCTTTTCGAGGTAAATCCCTACGCCCCGATAAAATCACCTTGGCGCCATATTGCGTCACTAAGTGTTCCGCGAATAACAAGCCTAGATCACCCAATCCACCGGTAATCAGATAAACACCTTGTTTTTTGAAAGGCTGTTTTTTGGCAATAACGTTGGCAATCTGTTCATTATTCTCAAGCTGTTGGTAACGCTTTTCAAATCGCGCTTGCTGAGATCTTTTGACAATAAAACGCATATCGCTTGCTGTTAATTCTTGAGCAAGAATATCGCATGCCGCCTCAATAGATTCATCCGTATCTAATTCAATAATTCGAGGATGACATTTAGTGACTTCTTGAGCGATAACCTTAATTAAGCCATTGAGCAGACTGTGTTCCGATAGTGCTGTAGTCGCCAATAATAAACGAAACTCAGATAAATGCCCCGATTTCCCCCACGATTGCAGGAATAAGATGACCGCAAACCAAGATGTCATTATGTCCTTGGTACCGGAGAGCGGCCAGGCAAAAATAATTGAGTCCGGCGAGAAACAAGAATGGGCTAGCTCAGCCATTAATTTATTAAAACTATTTTTATCTCCCGGTGTAACGCCTATTACTTGGCCGTCGACATAATACTCCGGCGACGGAACAATAAATTTAAGTTTTTGCCCCTCTTGATTAAAGCGCTTAGTAAATACATTACACCACGCTAAACTCGGCACAAAACAGACGATATTATTTGCCTGTTCGGTACTTTCGGTCGGTAACTCGATGGGTTGCCACTGTTCGGTATACAACCACTGTGTAAGTTCTTTTTTAGTTACTTTGGTTTCAGACGTCCGACCGGTCGTGGTAGAGGAAATATGATATTCAGTTAAACTTGGCTCTCTGATGAATTGATAGCCAGGAAGACTAATACGTCCCGGAGATACATTTTGGTATAAGACAGTCCAATCGATAGAACATCCCAAAGACCAAAGCTCTCCCAATACTTTGAGCAGACAGGCTCGGTCACTCTCTTCCTCAAGTGGATGACGTAACAGATTAAACACTGAAATATTCGCGTGACTATCCGCTATCTGCTTCACAAAAGTTGAAAGCGTGCGTCCCGGCCCTACTTCCAAAAATACATTTAGCTCCGGCTTTTGCAGGCAAGTTTCAATACCTTGTTGAAATTCAACCGCTTGGCATAAATGCTTGATCCAATAATCGGCCGAACACGCCTCTTCGGGCAGCACCCACTGGCCTGTAACGTTTGATAAGAACGCCGCTTTTGGCGCTTTAAAATCCACTTTATTCAGTTCCGCGCGAAACTTATCGACGCCGGGCAACATCATCGCCGTATGAAATGCATGCGATGTCTTCAATAATCGACAACGGTAATTCTCTCGCGACAATCGCTCTTGTACCGCTTTAACCTCTTCCAAAGGGCCCGCGATAACACATGAATTAGGCGAGTTAATCGTCGCCAGTGTCACGGAGTCCGTCAGAAATAGCTCAACTTTTTCTCTACTCGAAGCGACACTGAGCATGGCTCCCGGTTCACACTCCTGCATAATGAGACCACGTGAAGCAACCAATTTAAGTGCCTCTTCCAAGGTCATCACTTCGGCTAATGTCGCGGCGACATACTCTCCCACACTGTGACCAATCATTGCATTGGCCCGGATACCGAAACTTTCCAAGCACTTCGCCAGTGCATAAGAGACAACAAAGATAACCGGTTGGGTGATGCGGGTATTTTGCAGTTCAATACTACGCTCTTCTGCATCCTCTCCATCGCTGTACAGGAGCGACAGCAGATCGATATCAAATTGTTCATGTAGTAGTTGATGGCATGTATCCACTATATTTTTGAAGGTGTCTAACTCGTGGTACAAACCTTTCGCCATCTCGACATATTGCGCCCCCTGCCCCGGGAACATAAAGACAAGACCGGGTGCATTGTCTGAAATCTCACGCCCCTCCGGCTTGCCATTTGCCAAACGAGACAAAGTGCTGATCAGTGCTTCAATGCTATCTACAACCGCTGACGAACGGACATCAAACTCGCCTCGCCCTAATTGCAACGTGTAAGCTAAATCGGTCAGATTGGGTTCTTGCTCTGCATGCTGGATAGAGTCATGCAGTTTGCTCGCGATTTTAGCTAAACCTTGCTGGCTCTTGCTTGACAGCACAACGAGTTCTGGACGCTCATTATCCCTCTTTACTGGCTGCGCTATCGATTTAACCGTCAAGTGCACATTGGTTCCACCAATACCAAAGGAGCTGACTCCCGCGGTTCTAATCTCATTATCACTCTTCCAATGCCTTGATTTATCGATCAAAGTAAATCGAGTGTTAGACAATGAATCAGGGATCGCTTCCGTAACATGGCATGACATCGGCAATGTTTGGTGTTTAAGCGCTAATATCGTTTTAATAAAACTTGCTACGCCTGCCGCCGTATTGGTATGACCGATGTTGGATTTAACACTTCCCAGTACACAATTTTTGTCGCTTGCTCCAAGAGATTCTTTGATGCCCTCAATTTCGATTTCGTCGCCAACTAAAGTTGCGGTGCCATGCGCTTCCAGAAATTCAATATCATCCAGTTTAACACCGGCCATATTTAAGGACTGGCGAATACAATTTGCTTGTCCATTCGCATTAGGGGCGGTGTATCCCGTTTTGTCATGACCATCATTGTTGACGCCAAAACCCGCGATCACACCATAGATGTTGTCATTATCTCTCAGTGCATCCTCTAGCCTTTTGAGTGCCACCATCCCCAAGCCATCACTAAATACCGTGCCGCTCGCTTCTTTGGTAAATGGGCGGCAGTGACCATCAGAACTGTTGACCATACCGCGTGCATAGACGTAACCGCTTTTAACGGGTGTGGTAATCGATACACCACCAGCCAATGCCAGATCACATTGATGAGTATATAAGCTCTGACAGGCTAAGGTGATAGCCAACGCGGAGCTGGAACAGGCGCTTTGAACCGTTACAGCCGGTCCGGTTAAATTCAGTTTGTAAGCGACGCGAGTCGTCAAAAACTCTCGGTCATTCAAAAGCGCAACGCCAAACTGTTCCGTTGAATCCGTCACCTCTTTTTTTAATCGCTCTAACCACTCATGATTCGAGCCACAGGAGGCAAAGAGCCCAGTTATCGGTCTGTATTTTTGATTGCCATATCCGGCATCATCGAGTACCTGCCATGTCGCTTCATGTAACAATCTGAATTGTGGATCCATATACTGAGATTCACGAGCCGTATACGCAAATGCCTCTGGATCAAAATCAAACGAGCTCGATATTACGCCTTTTGCTTTGATGTAATTATCCAACTGCAAAACAGCCGCAGGAACACCGGCTTCGAGTAACTCCTCATCTGAGAAAAAGCTGATACCTTCATGACCTTCTAGCAGATTTTGCCAATATTCTTGAATGTTCTCACTGCCCGGAAAACGTCCACTCATTCCCACAACAGCAACCGCGTGTTGTGGGTAATTGTGCTTGGTATCGTCGTTTGAAACGGATATTGGCGATGTACTCTGAGGTGTGCGTTGGCTCTTTGGTAACGTTTGGCTATTACCTAATGAGCAAATATGCTGAGCTAATTTTTCACAGTTGCTATAACGGTAGTAATCACTGATTTTTAGGTTCAATCCATACTCAGTGTTTACCTTGTCATGTAAATGCGCAATATCGAGTGAACTCGCGCCAGCATCAAAAAAGTTGTCTTTAAGCGTAATCGCCTCTTTTGCAAAATGCGTTTTCAGCATCTCAAGTAGCGCGGTTTGTAAACCGGCCTCATCGAGTGAATGCGCTCGCGCTTGACGCACGTCTGCAACCTTCGCAGGCTGAACCTTTTCTTTTTGGACATTCGCGACGGGTTTAAACTCAAGGCGATTCGGCAATGATTGATATTGTAGATCCGCCAACGAAGGCTGCGCCCCGTCTTCATATTCCTGCAAAATGATGTGCGCATTGGTTCCCCCCACGCCAAATGCGCTCACCCCTGCCAATCGCACGTCACCATTACTGACGTCCCACGGTTTGGTTTCGGTGTTTATATAAAAAGGCGTGTTGTCCAAATCCAGTTTTGGATTAGCTTTTTTAAAGTGCAACGTAGGCACTAATGTTCTGAAATAGGCGCAAAGCGCTACCTTGATAAAAGCCAAAACTCCGGCGGCTGCGTCGCAGTGACCAACATTAGACTTTACCGAGCCTAACGCACATGATCCATTCCCCTGAAAAATGCTTTTTAACGCGGATAATTCAATAGGATCGCCAAGTAAAGTACCGGTTCCATGCGCTTCGATATAACTAATTTGTTCCGCGTCTACTTCCGAATACTCAAGCGCGTCCTGAATCACACTCTTTTGTCCCAATTCGCTGGGCGCGGTAAAGCTGATTTTGTCACTGCCATCATTGTTTACCGCACTGCCTTTAACGATGGCAAAGACTCTATCGCCACTCTGGATAGCATCCTCAAGGCGCTTTAACGCAACAACGCCAACCCCGTTACTGAATACGGTACCGCATGCATTCTCATCGAATACGCGAGTTTTGCCATCAGGACTGTTAATCATCCCTTCTTGATATAGATAACCACTTTTATGAGGATGGGTAACACTCACCCCGCCAGCTAATGCAACGTCACACTCGCCGGCTTGTAACGCCTGACATGCCATATGTATCGCCACCAAGGATGTCGAGCATGCAGTTTGAATGGTGACCGATGGCCCTCTTAAGTTCAGTAAATAGGAGATCCGCGTACAAAATGAAGGATCATTTAAAGTAGCAACATGGAACTGCTCAGCCGCTGAACTAAATTGTGTATTAAGCTCTTTAAACCAGGACCATTGGCTACTTGCTCCGGCAAAAACCCCCACCTTTCCTTGGTATGTTTTAGAGTCGATATTGGCATGATTTAAAGCTTGCCAGCAGTTTTCTATCATTAAACGGATCTGCGGGTCCATCCTTACGGCATCAGAATGGTTAATACCAAAGTAATCTGCGGCAAATTTAAATGGATGATTAATTATTCCCTTTGCCGAAATATAGTTTTCTCTCGAATACTCTTCTTTTGAAATTCCATTGGCTTTAAGTTCGTCTTCAATAAATGAGCTGATACCATCTACACCGCCTCGCAACATTTCCCAGAATTCACTTACGTTATCAGCGCCAGGAAATTGCCCGGCCATGCCGACTACAGCAACCTCAAGTCCAGTAAAACTATTTTCCATAATTAACCTTTGTTTTCGTTGTTACACAGGCGAGTAATAGCAGGATATCAATGCTCATACGGAGCTTCGTTATTTTTCAACGCTGGAGCCAATAGAGCAGATCCTAATAGTCATGATTGAGCATCTCAGAAATAATATTTATTTTTCGAATAAATAAACTGCCAAGATACTCAAGACATTATCGCCAAATAAATTTGGCATGATGGTTTATTCTTGCAATTGATATGTCGAGATCTAAAGAACAGACTGTTTACGATAAAATTGTCTTAATGCATGTTGTGCAATCAAAACTTGCTGGATTTGGCTGGTGCCTTCGATAATTTCCAGCACTTTAGCTTCTCGATATAACCGCTCCACAGGATAGTGATTACACAGGCCATTACCCCCTAAAACCTGTACAGCATTGTTTGCAACCTGAATAGCAGCTAAGGAACTCTGATATTTAGCAATATTGGTTTCCATTATTGCATCATGGCTACCTTGGTTTCTTAATTCACCAATCTTCTCGCACAGGGCTTTTGCCGCATAAAAAACCGTTGTTGAATCGGTAATCAAGCCTTGAATTAATTGGTGTTGAGCAATTTTTTTACCGAACTGTTCTCTTTTACGGGAATAGGTAACCATTTCCTCCAGAGCCGCATGAGCAATTGCCACCCCTGCCCAAGCGATACTGTATCGGCCATAAAAGAGCGCAGTATTCGCCACAAAACTTAACCCGGCGCCTTCTCGTCCTATCAGGCTATCTTTAGGGATCTCTACGTTATCAAAGCTCAACTCGGATAGATAAGCACCACGACTAGCCAACAGCCCTGTCATGAGTGTCCGGCTCAATCCAGCCGCTTCTTTTTCCACGATAAAGGCGCTGATTTTGTCGCCATTCTTGGCAAAGACCAGAAACAAATCCGCGATTCCCGAGTAGGTGATCCACTTTTTACTACCGTTGATGCGATAACCTGAATCTGTCTCTTCATAGGTTGTTTGAATTGAGCCGGCATCTGTCCCTGCGTTAGGCTCAGACAGTGCAAAACAGGCAATTTTCTCGCCTCTACACATTGCCGGCAGATATTTTTCTTTTTGTTCCGCGTTGGCAAGTCTCACTAACGTTTCACCCACCAAACTGGTGTGAACCGTAAGCAACGCCCTGGCAGAATTGCAGCCTTTACCGATCTCTTCCGTTAAATAACCGTATGACAATGGATCAATGCCACCACCGCCATATTCTCGCGGTAGAATAGATCCCAGAAATCCTAAATCGGCTATTTGAGTAATAACTTCTCTTGGTACTCCACCTTGTTGGTCGAACACACCGGCGTTAGGCCGAAGTACTTCATTTGAAAACTCTTTCGCTAATTTAACCAGCCGGTCCATTTTATTATTCATAAATAAAATCTAACCTTTTATTTTTTGGACAAGTTGTTGCATTTTTTCAATCGAAATAAAATTCTCTCTTTCAATATATTCATCTGGAATTGAGATCGAAAATTTATCTTCGATAAAGCATAGAAGTCTCATAGAAAATAAAGAATTAACCAAGCCGCTTTCAAAAATATTCGTATCGTCCTTTAACTCTATTTCATCATCTAAATTGGTAATATTATTTTCAATAAAATGACGAATTTCTGTTGATACAACACATGAATCTTTCACACACTTATCCTTTAATTAATTTCAATTTTGACATAACGCGGAAAATCAGGAACTTGACTCAGATCGTGAGAGAAAATTATTGTATCATCTGAAAGTTCCTGACATTTTTTAAAACCAGCAAATTGATAGGTGACATACATTTGCCTATTACGCGGTGTCCGCTTAAACTCAGCATGCAAATTATGCGATTTTTCTTTAGCTTGCTGCATAATATAAGTCAGAGCGATACTGCCGACACCTCTGGACAGGGTTCTACATGACATCAGCAAAAGCTTTATATAATCCGTGTCGCCTTTATATTGAACCAAAGCAAGACCTATTTTTCCGTAAGAGCCATATTTATCGATCAACTCAAAGACAAACAGGTCATGATCATCAGAGGCCATAAGCTCTGATAATTCATCGCGACTATAAGTAATGCCGGTAGAATTGAGTTGATTAGTGCGTTGGGTTAACTCTTCCGCTCGCAGCAAATCTTCCTCTTCGGCTTTGGAAATATAGAATTTCATCTCTAATTGACTGAGGAAATCGTCAGGAGTGCCGATAAATTGCTCCTCCTCATTCTTCCTGAGAATATCATCTTGATAACGACGCCTTCTCAGTTTTGCATCATCGGATATTTCCATATTTGCAATTCGCGGTAAATCTAAAAGTGTCTTATATTCTAAAGCGTCAATACCAACAACCTCGGGGTGTCTTGAATTAACCTCATCCCTTTCCATTATTTGGTCATCAACAAAAATAAAAGTATCTGTTGAAATATTCAGACTCTTTTGAATTTTTTCTATCGATAAAGACTTCGGCCCCCAATTGATTTGCGGATAAATAAAATATTCATCCAGTTCAAATTCTCGAAGTTTAGCCATCGCATCACTGGCATCATTTCTACTAGCGATAGACTGCAAAATGCCCATGCTATCCAATTTTTTAATAATCTGGGGAATATTTTCTTTGAGTTTCACCTCATCCTGCTCAGATAAAACGCCTTCCCAAATCGTATTATCCAAGTCCCAAATCACACATTTAACTGGTTTATTTGTTACTTCAACTTGTGTGTCAATATTCATTTTCACACTTCCCTGATTATTTATATTTAAAGAAACCCATACCGCTTTTTTTGCCCAAATGCCCGGCATCGACCATTTTCTTAAGCAGTGGACAGCATCGATATTTTGGATCCTGATAGCTGTCATAAAGGACACGTAATGAATTCACCACAGTATCCAGCCCAATCAGATCAGCGGTTTCCAAAGGCCCCATCGCATGGCCATATCCATCTTTAAAAATCTTGTCTATATCCTTTGGCGTTGCAACGCCATCCTGCACCAGAAAAGCAGCTTCATTCATAAACAGGTGAGATAATCGGTTTGAAACGAACCCGGGGTAGTCTTCCACTACCACCGCGCTCTTATTAATACTTTGCAACAAAGCTTGGGAAGCTTCTAGCGTTTTGTCGCTGGTATGGAAACCTTTAATAACTTCTACACATTTCTTAAGCGCGACGGGATTCATGAAATGCAGGCCGATAACTTGCTCCGGGTAAGGTAAACATGAGCCAATCTTAGTAATTGAAATACAGCTAGTATTTGCAGCGATGTAGGTCTTCTCATTAATGATAGAAGACAGCCGTTCATATACATTTTGTTTCGCGGCCAGATCTTCTTTCACATTTTCAATGACCCAATCACTCCCTTCAATTTCTTGATAATCACTGACCACTTTTACTCGTTCAATCAGCTCATTGCTATTCACGGATTTCAGTGAAGGTTCAAGCATTTGATAGAGCCTAAACTCCTTTTTTATCCGGGAAGGAATATTCTCAAGTACTGTTGGATCAATATCTAAAATGACGACATCGTGACCAAAAGCGGCGCACACCATCGCGGTGTCTAACCCCATAACACCTGCGCCAACAACCGATATTTTCAAAGCAAATCTCCTTTTTAAAATTGTAACAACAGACTAGAAACTGACATATCTTGAAGTACGTACAACTTTGATGATTGAAACTGAGCGAATAGTTGAAATTAATCTAATAATTGAAGGGATTTTCAATTTGCCTTTCAGCTCTTGAATATCTTGGCAATGTAATTTTTAAACTGATGAACGTATCGTTGTCTTCCCTCTCCAGCAGCGAGAGTGTTCCATACGTTTTATTTTCTTATTGTTTTCTTATAGCTGATGGCAGGTTTAGTACGCTACCGCCCCTCGCCGTGACCGATGCGCATAAGGTATGGTTGCTATTTTATGGGACGCTTTGCCGAGCACCCGCCCTTGCAGACGCTCGGCAAAACGCAGCGGACAGTTAATTCTTCCTCTGCCGAATCGCGCCGTAACACAACACGTTCCAAAAATCGGAATGAAGTCAATTTAAGTAATTTTTTCGTAGGGCAACTCAACCTGTTTCAGGTGGTTATGTTTATCTTTGGTCGGGTCTTTAATGTTGTATATAACAGATTGGCCTTCACCGCCTTATGCAGGTCATTGCTCGGCGTCGGCACTTTTAGAATAGTTTCTCGTTCTTTACAGAACGTGGCGTTGTCTAACAGGTTGGATGTCAGATCGTGGAAAGTCAGAGTGATATTTTCTTGGCTGCCATTAGCAGACAGGAGATGAGTTGTCTGCCCATAACTAGAATCACTCAAGAATAGCAATCTTAGCGGCCACTCAACCTTTTTCTGTGCACTACCAGTATGGAAGCTCCGTTTAATATTAACGTGTACTTTCGGCACTTCGTTCATAAAGCTTTCAAACATAGTATTTATCCTAAATAGTAGCTCATGAGAAGGAAGTCAGCCATGCGACATTGACGGGATGTACTTTGCTTCTGCTTTACAGAAAGACAGAGCAATAACGCCTATACATAAATTTACATTAACAATAACGCACAACAAACTTTCGCACTAAAGTAAATTTTTTATATATAAAAACGCATTATCAATTTATTCAGCTCTTTATCTCAAATTAGCTAATCCTTATAAATTCAATAAAACACTTTAGAAAAACTGATAATAATCATACATAATAAATATTGACCATTCAAATAATTAATCATTCTAATAATATTACTAAAAAGTAAACTTCCGTGTACGGGATGACATGAAAGCCGTGACGCTAACGTTACGAAAACTGTCTATGGGTTATATGCACAGGCTTGACTAGCGCCTCGGAGAGACATGAGATAACGCCCAAGGCATCATATCCATAGTGAGAGATGGCGATAAAATCACTTATGATTCAGAGGGTAAAGATATATACGAGTGTAAAAAACAAACAAAGATAGCAGCGCTTATCCACAAAGCGCTAAACAGGCGGCCTGAAAATTCGCCGCCCGTGAAATAACAACTGTACAAAATTTTAAACAAGGTCTTCTTGGGGACGAGATAAGGTTGATGCAGTAGATGTACGCGCGTTAAGCGCATCACTCACGATTGCCGAAAATTCATCGATCTCTATTGATAAAGGCTCATATCGCAACCACCCCAAGGTACAATCGAATAGCGCTTCTAGTCGTACCACAAATTCAATCGCATCACGGGCAGGGATCTCTAGTCGTCCACGCTCGATTAACTCTTCCGCGCTATCACCTGTGGTGTCGCAAGCAACTTTGATAATCAATCGCCGAATGTAATTCTCTGATATTGACATAATTTCTCCTTGAACAGTCATACGCAAACCTCCGTACTTATGGCACGAATAATAGCAACAGGATCAACTTCCGCTAGTTTAAAACGACCTTTCACCTCTGCTGCGGTGTAAGTCAGAGCACGTTGAATATAGGTTTCAATTTCCTCAGTTATGCCATAAGGCACCAGCCCAAGCTGTTTGACAAATTGTTGGCATTGGCTGTCAGAGAGTAAATTGGCATGATAGGCAAGTAAGTATTCCTTACAACGCTTAAACTTACTTTGCCAGACCGCAACTTTATCTGCGATTGTAGCGGCAGAGTTTGCATTCACTGCAATTTCAGGAACATGGTGTAACACTAAATCGCGCAAAACTGCATTTTTTGGCTCTGCAATTAGCCGTTGCAATGTGAGAGTCAAGTCACGACGATGCAACAGACTTACACCTATTCGCTCAGCGGCAACCGGTGATAGCGGCACTTGTACCATCCGCATTAGTGTCTGTTCCGGCCACATCGCTGAAAGCAGCAATCCCAGTTGCCCTGCGGTGGTGTGAAGGATCTCCCACTGGTTTTGGTCAGTATCTGCTCTCTCCAACTTTTCAACTATACAATAAAAGGCTTTCCAGGCACCTTCAAAACCGGCAATGCACGCTCCAATTACCTCATCACGCACAGACTGGTTCAAGCAGAGCGCTGCTAGCATCGTGGCAAAAGGCAATGAATAGACGGTGATACGTTGAATAGAGAAATCAACCGCTGCACGATAAGCGGCATAAGCGCGAAGCAGCTCAGGCCAAGGAGAATGACCAATCATTTCATACACATGCGAAACTTCATCGTTAGGAACATACGAGAAGTCATAAGCTGTATCAAACAGCGCCCGTAACCAGAGCACCAATTGATGAAGAGCCTCAGCTTGCCAACGTGCGCCATCAGTACGCTGTATACGCAAGAAAAGTGTCCAAGTGCCTAACTGACAGACTCGATTAGGTGATACTCGCCATATAGGCTGCCATTCGACGATACGCAATGCCAACGCTTCGAATACATGTAAACGGCCAATATCCTCTTCTGACGCATTTGGTAGTTCGGCAAATTCAACGATCAACTCTTTCTCATTGAAGAGGAAACTGGCTTTGTGTACCACAAACGGTAGTGAAATCTCCAGAATGTTCCTTGTTAACCTCAACAGACAAGAGCGTGCATCACCAAAGCCATCCGCGATATTTATCAGTTTGCGTAAGGATGCAGGTAGTTCAGAACCAACTCCAGTTCGGAAACGAGCCAGCATCCGCAGCTATCGCAGCATCGACTAATGACGCCAGTTGGATGGCCGGCAATTTTTCAATCCATGCCTCGGTTTTAATGACCTGCATAATTAAGCGCAGATCATTGAGCCGGATGAGCCTGCCTGCCAGTGTTGGAATAGCTTTGCATAAGCGCGGTAACGCAGATTGCGGATTATTTTTGACGGTGATAGCACAGAGATAATCTGCCGTTGCATCCGTTGTCGGCCAATCAGAGGGTAAAAACTCAGTCGCTCTCTCTCCTGCTTGTACGAAGAGCCAACCAGTTAAACTAGGGCTCCGAACAGCATTACCATTTTGCAGCCAGGTGTCGGTTGGAAAAATCGTGCGCTGTTTAAGTGTGGTGTAGATTTTTTCCGCTAACACCGGTAAGCCAATCAACACACTTTGCAGAACATCGGTAACACGTTGAGATGTAAGCTCGGTTATTGACAGGGATTCACTGTCGTCAAACACACGTTGTACTGAGGCAGGCAAATTAACCGATTCGGCGGTTTCCATTTTCAGTTCGATAAACGGCTTTTGTGCACTAAAGTAGGCCAATTCCCCCATACTATCAATGA
This sequence comes from Photorhabdus aegyptia, assembly GCF_000612035.1. Taxonomy (NCBI): domain Bacteria; kingdom Pseudomonadati; phylum Pseudomonadota; class Gammaproteobacteria; order Enterobacterales; family Morganellaceae; genus Photorhabdus; species Photorhabdus aegyptia. Next base: position 48,828 of record NZ_JFGV01000023.1, read on the forward strand.
CTACCCAAGGAACAGCGGGTATATCCGTTAGTTGTGCAAGGAAAACCGGCAGATTTTGTTGGCGGAACATGATGCCAGCGTGTTCACTAGCCACCCCAGATTCAACGAAGACAGCGGTAAGCGCCGCTTGTACAGATGGGGAGAAACGCAGGTAACGAGACCAGGCGTCATCCAATGTCGATGCAGAAAGGAAGCTGCCTAAAGAAGGAGCCGAAGGAGGCAGTAGTGCTGTCACCGGTACTGCTCGCATACAACGCGCCAGCTCGGTTCGTACTTCGGCGGTTAACCGTTGAACACGGCGTTCAAGCGTGTAACCGGGTGCCGGGCGCACCTGCACTAACCAAAGTTTATCTACATGTACCTGACGTAATTGTGTGCCATACCACAAGGGAGCGGTTAATGTCGGCCAATGATAGGCGACTGAGTTTACCCTTGAACCAGGCGATTGCGCCGCCGCAAAGCCAAAACCAAACGCCAGTTCTCCCCGAACGCCATCAGAAGCGGCCAAGGTCAGTCCGGTGGCCGATACCAGACCATGATCTGTTTCCAATACCCACTCAGTATCCAACGCACTTTCAGAAAAATGTTGATGCAACTGCCTGATAATTTTGTACAAACTATGACATACATCGGCTGTCAGATAGGGAGCCTGTAAAGGTTCCACTCTGGGTAGAGTACCTTCAATCAACCGTTGAACGAAACAGGTGATTGGCTGTGGTTGATAATCAGGATTGATTAGCCGTTGTTGTGCGATAGCTTGAGATGCAAATCCACTAAAAGTAACCTCAGCAACAGTGTCGGCAAAATCTGCGGTACGACGGCAAATCACACTCGCATAACCACCCGCATTAACGAAAACCGCACCATCTTCCAAACCTGCGCTACGAACAATCCAGGGAGGCGGGCCACAGACTTCCTCTACTTGTTTTATCCAATCGTGATGTTCCGTAATATGTTTGCTGTAGATGGTGCGTAGCAAAGCAACATCAGCATGTGGAAAAACCTCGGTGATGGCAAGCGCCTTATCGGCAGGAAGCGCCAGCAAAGGGGGAATAAGAGCCGAAAAATCGACGTGTCAGGCGAGCTGTTGTAATCGTTCAAATTTTGCAGTCATACGTTTTATTTTCTTACCGTTAGAGTCAAAATCCCAAGTGAGTTTTCGCGTTGAATAAGTACGAGTCACGACTTTCATACCAACCCTAATGCTCTACCTGATATCTCTATTATTGGTATCAGGTTTTTCTAGATAAGTTTTTACATTTTACGGTAGATCAAAACAGTTAAGTCGGCAGGCAATTCTCTTAAATGCTCTACTATTTTGGTGCGGTTATTTAGAATGCCTCCTGAAAAACAGCGATATAATTCCCATGTCTAAACACAGCAAAAAGAATATATACCCGTCATCTTTCAAGCTGCCTCTTTGTTGGCTGCACTCACTCACCCCGGTCACATAGTTCTCTATGCTCCCGGGGATTCGTTCCCTTGCCGTCGCGATGCAACTTGAAATCCATAGGGTATAAGAGAGCTGGGTATATCTCTCTGATAAGCAATTCCGTATTTCCTCCTAATCAACACTCAAAATATAAAAAAAGAATATTTCGTCACAAAAAAGCTTTAAAAATATTATAGACCTCCCTGTCAGTTAGCGAATATTTATACGAAGGTTTATCAAATTAATCGTCCGAACAAATCAGGCACGTTTCTTTCATTGATAACCTTTAAATGCCTATGTCAACGGAAGAGGACGATCTTGGATAACGGTTTTCATGACGAGGGTAGATATTAAGCGCTGAACGCCGGGCATGCTAGACAACCGTTCGTCATAGAGCTTCTGAAAAGCGGGCAGATCATGAGTAACGACGTGCATGAGATAGTCAGGATCACCGAAAAGTCTTTGCGCCAAGATAATTTGCGGTATTTCTGTAACAGCGTCTTCAAATGACCTGATTGCCAACCTGTCCCCTTCACGCAAGGTTACAAACACAATCGCAGAAAAGTTAAAACCAAGGCTGCTGGGATCAAGATGGGCACGATAGCCTCTGATAATCCCTGATTGTTCCAGTGACCGCACCCGGCGATGACATGGTGAAAGGCTAAGTCCTACCCGTTCAGCAAGGTCGGTCACGGAAAGACGACCGTCCGCCTGTAGTTCAGCAAGAATCTTGCGATCAATCTTGTCCATTTGGAAGGATCTCTCTTTTATCCGTATCAAAATAACCAAAGTTGGAAGCACATTTTAACGATAGAAGGATATTCTTTCCACTGATGTAAACAGCCCGGATGTACTTATATTTTTCATCAAAATGGTAATCCGGAAATGAGAATAATAAGGTGGAAATAATATGCATATTTACTCATGTTGCAGGAATCTTTCAGACTGGAAGACACTACAACTTGTGACTGTAGAAGCTGTAACCCTGCAATCTGATCGGGGAATAAAACTATGGAGTTAAGTCTGTTTGCTGCATTCTGGGTTGTCTCCGTTCTGCTTATCATCACCCCAGGAGCAGACTGGGCTTACGCCATCTCTGCGGGTATGCACGGCCGTGTGGTACTTCCTGCGGTCACAGGACTACTATGCGGGCACCTCATTGCGACAATTGTTGTGGCAGCCGGTGTGGGAGCACTAGTTGCTGGTACGCCAGTCGCTCTGACAGTGTTAACAGTAGCCGGAGCGGGTTACCTGCTGTGGCTCGGCATTAACATGATCCGTCATCCTTCCGCACCTACAACAAGCGATGAGCGGGAGGTAGGTTCCAGGTCCCAATGGGCGATAAAGGGACTCTGTGTCAGTGGCCTGAACCCGAAAGTCTCCCTGCTATTCCTGGCACTGTTGCCGCAGTTCACCGATCCGACAGCCGGCTGGCCGATCCCGGTACAAATTATGGCACTGGGTCTGCTTCACATTTTAAGTTGTGGTGTAATTTATCTGATAGTCGGATACGGTTCCCGGGCAATCCTAAAAACCCGCCCACAGGCCGCGCATATTGTCAGCCGGGTATCCGGCGCTGTAATGATTATCATCGCGGTACTCTTATTGGCAGAGCAATTCATCTGAGAATGTAACAAATGTCTGATATCACAGAAAAGTTAGACTAATTCGTGCATGCCTGTTCCTGATTTAGATCATTTTTTTCTTGGTCGAAAGTTCTGATCTTGGAACAGGCGCTTAATTTAATTTTTTATCCAGAATTCAAGTTAGTTACAAGCTCATGCAATAATTCCCATCAATTTTTTCAGCCTTTTTGATCATGCTTAGCGCCAAACCCTTGGGAACGGATCAACTGATTCATTACTTTTAGATCGACTAATAGATCGTCGATATCATTATCTAATAGATGCTGGTGCATTTCGCTAAATACCACACTCATTTCTTGTATCCCTTGGTAAGTCAGAGATCTCACCTCTTCGAATTGTGCGCTATCAGCATTTTGCTCTTCTAACAAAACACAACGTTCCAATGCCTTGACAATCATTGGTAAATAACGGTTGAGAAATAACTTACCGGGAGTGACATCCCTGGCATCAGCCTGCATACAGCCAATAATCGCCTGCGTTTTCTCCTCAATCAGACTAACCAGTTCCTGCATCTCATACGCCATACCAGACTTATAACGCTTGATATGAGCCAATTGCTCATAGTATTCAGCAAACTCTGCCTGTGTCTCATCTTGCCGACGCTGCTCCTCTGCCTGTTGACGAGCAACCATCTGTTGTTGCTGTCGCAGCGCTTTCTGCCGTCGAAAATTATTCCAAGACTCAATCAACACCGTTACCAGCACGACAACAAAAAATGCGACACCAAACCAAACAGGAATCGCATGGGCATCAATTTTAAACAATGCGGCAATAGTACTCGCTATTATCAGTAATAACGGGAACTTGCTTACCTCTAGTTTACGTTGTCTGATAATCGTGATGAATAAAGCCGCTAACCCGCCAAACAACAGGGCAACAGCCCACAGCCCCGCCAGCGGACTCAACACCACCACCAACCAACCGGCCAAAGTCGCCGGCCTATATGGACGTGACGGATAGAGAGCCAACAATCCGATATAGACTGATAACACCACTATGGTGGAAATATGACCATTACCCGCAGGCAAGGCCAAAAAAGACCAAGGAGTATACAGGACAATACAAGCCAGTATAAAAGCGAGGATAAAGACTTTGATATGAAACAGTACACGTGACAGAGACCGCTTGATGCTACCGAACAGGGACATGGCTTCCTGTTCCTGCTGCTGTGCCGCATCACGGTCAGACGATGATTGAGGTGTAGGCATAGGGTATTTTACTCTTCTTAATATCTATTACTGTCAGGAAAGCACCTGATAAGATGACTAATATTGTGCATTAGCCGCCGCAGTTAAACGCTGACGTAAATTATCTTCCATTGAGGAGAGTTCTTTCTCAATCTCAGTCCGCTTAATACGCGCTTCTGACGCAATGCGCATTGTATCCTCAATCGTATTGACTAAACGGCTCTGCACATCACGCAAGGTTTCAATGTCAACGATAGAACGTTCCACTTCAGTAGCCGTTGCAATGCTGCTCTGTTGCAGGATTTCAGCATTTTTGCGTAATAATTCGTTGGTCGTATCAGCCACCTCTTTTTGCAATTTAGCCGCTCTACTCTGAGCTTTCAGTGACAGATTGAGTACCATCTGACTTTTCCAGATTGGCAATGTAGAAAGGATGCTGCTCTGGATCTTTTCCGCCAGTTGCTGGTTATTATTTTGTACAATCCGGATCTGCGGGGCTGTCTGTATAGCAATGGTTTTTGACAGTTCCAGATCATGAAGACGGCGTTCAAAGCGATTAATATTTTCCAGCAGATCTTTAACACTCTGCGCATCCATCATATCTTGAGACGTTTCAGCCCTTCTCTGTAATGAGGGCAACTCCACCGTTTTAATCTGTTGTAACTTCTGTTTGCCCGCTTCAACATAGAGCGATATCTCTTTATAGAAACCCAGATTGCGATCGTAGAGTTGATCTAACACCGTGATATCACGCAGCAAGTTAAGCATTGCGCTATCCAGATGAGTGGCGATGGTATCGACCTGTTGTGTTAGCGTCTTTTGATCAATCATAGTGCGTTCAGCTTTCTTAAAAATCCCGCCGAACAACGGTAATTTTCTCAGAAAGCGACTACTTTTCTCTTCTGGGGACAGCGCATCATGTTCACGAATAAACATGACCAAATCCGAGAGTTTCTGGCCTACCTCATCAGCCTCTTTGGTTTTTACATTCTCCAATAACGTATCAGCAAAACGGGCAATCCCTCCCATAGGCTGAGCACCATAGCTGATCACCGCCGCAGGTTGCGAAATATCGATCTTTTCTATTAGCGTGTTGATGTGCTCTTGATCAATCAGAACAGTTGACTCGTTGAGAGCCATATCACGACCAAATGATGGGATAGGTATAACTTTAGTGCTCATAAAATAATCCTGTTAACTGAATTTGCATGGAAAATAAGGAGTTATTATATGGCGTCTAAGACGTGTTTAAAACAAGTTCTATTTTCTGATCCGCTTGTAAATATTAAACATCGGCGCAAAATACCTGCATAAACCCGCGTTGTAAGCTAATTAGGTAAGCTTTATTGTACTGAATACGTAACGCACCCTAACCAGACAGGAATTATTCAACAACGATATTTTTGTCAAACTCATCTAATGAACAGATTTCAGCGGATTTCCTGCATTAACATAGAAGAAAAACTTAAATTATCTAATTCGCATTATTATCGGTATTATTGCAATAATTACTCCTAATCTGGTTTTGGATTATAGTAAATATAAATATGTCAATAAAACCAACGCATATACCCTATAGATTTCAAGATGCATCGCGGCGGCAAGGGAGCGAATCCCCGGGAGCATAGAGAACTATGTGACCGGGGTGAGTGAGTGCAGCCAACAAAGAAGCAACTTGAAAGATGACGGGTATATCGAGATCATTACGTGGACAAAGAAATTCCACCTTAAATTGAGGTTGAAATCATGAAAAATTTGTTTGTTATTATGTTACTGCTCTCTGTAATAATCGGGTGCTCCGGTAAAAATACCCAAAACAGACAAACACAAGCAGAAGAGGGATTGAAATTTGCATTTTCATCCGGTGGAAACTTTATCTTAACTCACGTTTGTGCAGATAAAATCGATTATTTAGGGCCAGATGAAGGCGGTAATGACCAGATAGAAATAGCGATAAAAAACGATAAACAATGCTTTCCTCATTTTGATTCTTTAATCAATAAAAACATCGGCACCCAAATGGCAATATCATTCAAAGGTACTCATCTTGTCACGGCAACTATTCAAACTTCATTAAATCCTTCATTCAGAATGGGGGTAAAAGATAAAGAGCAAGCTATGAGTATCATAAACACATTAAAAAATTAAATTGTTTTTGATATTAAAGTAACCGCATTCCACCCGGAAATCTCCGCCCAATGTTGGGCGAAGATTTCCGGTAATGCTTATTGCAAAATATTAATTACAAAGAAAAAACTCGCCGTGCGGCTCCCACAGCACTGGTGCCATAGTCTATCGCATTAGCGATCCCGGTTGTGGTCAAGACCCTGCCTCTGATCTGATTACCAATCATGCCAGCGACATGATCTATACCACTACCGGCAGCACTTAGCCCTCTGGAAATCCAACTCTCTCTTCCCATCACTCTGTGCAGGCCAGTTCCAATACCACCGACAAGCCCGCCGAGAACACTAAATATCGGTTCAAAGACAGGTCTGGCGACACTGAAATGTACTAATTGTCTGGCTAAACCGGCGACATGCGGGCTGATAACTCGGCCTAAGATCCTACTCAAAAATCCACCACCCATTATTCTGTTGACAGCCATTTCAGCCCCCAAACCAGCGGCATAACCCACTGCGTAATTCGCTAAATGTCCGGCGGGGTTACTGGCGACATCTAAACCAAAACCAATCCAGGAGCCATAATAGGTGCCAATACCGGCATGGATACCTGCCCGAGTACTCCCTTGCGTACCGGTGATCATCCCACCCGCCGCCCCACCCGCCGCTGCCCCGATTTCATGGGTAAGAGTGGCGGAAGTCCCCAACATGGTATCAATGGTGCCTACCGCACTCCCGGCCCCAATAGCGCCGCCAATCCCCCGATCAGCATTATTTATCCATGATCCCACCGCCCCTGTTACCGCCCCGGCGGCTGATGCAACACCGACACCTTGTGCCCGTGCGCCATAAGCCGCGGCTGAACTCGCTCCGGCAGCCGCGCCAGCCGCCGACTGTACTAACGTCGATTTCCCCTGTACGAGTCGAGCAAGTAATGCCCCGCCTTTTTCCAGCAAGCTACCGACGTTATATCCCATCAACGCGCCAATCCCTGCGCCTACGGCCGCAACCCCTAGAATGACGGGAATGGCCGCGCCAGCCGTAGCGGCAATGGCAGCCGCAAGACCGCCAATCGCAATCCCGCCGGCAATGGCTCTGCCAATTTTTTGCCCCCGCCTCATTGACGCAGACATTCCCTCATCAGGTTTACGAAACAGAAACGAGGCAAACCAAAATGTATTTCGATTTCGGTTCGGAGACGGTGCTAATCCGTCATGGTCAGTCAATGTGATGGGGTTATTCCTCACCATTCGGTACAAATTCAGCCCATCCACGGTTCCCGCCGGATCAGCACTCAACCATCGACCCACCCAAGGTTGATAATAACGGTAGCCGTAATAATACAATCCAGTGGCATCCCGCTCTTTACCGGAGTAACGAACAAATTTGTAGCTGGTTTCTGTCTGATTTCTCGCCGCCCATATCGCCGTGCCGCCATACGGATAATACTCTTCCTGACTGAGAATCTGCCCTTCGCTATCCAGTTCAAGCTGGCTGGAGCCAAGCAGATTATCGTAGCTGTAGCGCACCTGATTGTTGTCAATATCTGTCGGCTTACCACTTTCCCAGTGCAATACCCTTACCTGTGCGCGACCCGCTTCACCTACCGTAATCACCTGCAAATCTTCGGTTGTTTTATCTGCAACCCCAGTTGTCCGTAGCTCTAATCCCGGCAGATAAGTCACCCGTTGTACTTGAGTACTGTTGCCCGTCTGCTGTTCACTCACTTTTAGCAGCCGCATGCCATCACTGCTATAGCGATACCATTCACTGTCACTGCTATTTTCGCGGCTCACCGGTGTGACTCGTTGCAATTCACCCCGAATATTCCAATCCAGATTTTGCCCTGGCATTAACATCTTCTGATGACCGCCGGCATCAAATAGCGCATCCACTTGGGTTGAATCTGTCGTTAATGTACTCAATACCGCCCGGTTACTGCGGCTTGAAACGGTGATATCTGTGGTGTAACTATTTTGAGTCGCGGGTGAACTGTGTCGGATTTGAACCAAATTACCGCCACGGTCATAAGTATAGGTACGAAGGTAATTGGTATAAGTGCTGTCATCGGCAGGAACAGGTATAACGGGTGAGGGAAGTTGGTTGCTTTGTCGGCCGATATTGGCCATTTCACGCCCTGTCGCACTAATAAGCTGATACAGAGAATCATAAACATAGCGATTCTCCGGCTCCACTTTCTGATTACGCCAAAAGCGGGTAGCTTCGGCATCATTATGGATACTGATAACATTCCCCACCGGATCATACTTATAGCGTAGATCCTGCAATACTCTGGCTCCTGATTGACTCCCTTCGGCACGCTGGGTGGTGATACCTATCAGACGTTGAGTTTCCGGCTCATAACTGTACTCCGTAACCACGCCGTTACCGTGCTCTTCACGCAATTTATGACCTGCGGCTGACCAGCTCAGGGACTTAACAATCACCTGTTCACTCTGGCCTTTCACCGTCAACCAACTCCCTTTTAACTGACCGGCAATGTCATAAGCCAGACGCTGAATATTGCCTTTCGCATCGGTTTGGGTCAGTAAAGCCCCGATGGCATTAGTGGTACTTTGTGTCGTATAGACCTCACTTGCCAGCATTCCCTGCCAGACAGTTTCGTCGTCACCGCTCCAGTTAGCCTCCTGCCCTTCCGCCAGCAATTGGTGAGATTGGGATAACATGGCGCCCGCCAGTGACTGACTTATCAACCGGGTCACTCCCGCTGTGTCGTAGTGGCGGATACACAGACCGGAGAGGTTATACTCTTTCTCCGCGGTTGTATTCCCAGCCCAGATAAAGCGCTCTGTCACTTTAGCACTCTCTTGGTTGAAAACTTGCTCGCTCACAGATAACAAGCGACCGGGCAAGGTGTTGCCTTCATAGCGACGAGTCTGACGAACACCGGTCGCATTCATCGTCATTACCGAACGACCTTCAATATCATTCAATGCAACAGTACGACCAGCATCGACACTCTCTGTCCGCAGGGCATGACCGGCCAGATCATGCTGCCAGACAAAATTAGGCTTTACTGAGTTATCAGCCTGCTTTGCATCATACAAGCGTGGGTCAATACTGTAGTTCAGGTGTCCACGGGCATCATACTGGTGACGGGTGACGCGGGTGTCAGTATCCCCCCCGATTACAATACGGTGAAAACCAATATCACGAATGGACAGACCGCGATTATCTAACACGCTGACTGTTGGGGTTTGAGTATAAAGAGTAGTCTCAGACGGACTCATATCATATTCCTTATTTGTTTTACAGCTTCCCTTCCAATGAAATGGAGAAAGATCGCAAGATTGATTTTAGATATGACAAACCTTCTCCCACTCTGGCGAACAGAGTGGGAGGGATTAGTTAAAAGTTAATTTAAGAGAGTGTTTTCTTGACCTGGTTTGCGAAACTGGCGCCGCCGTCGCAGGCGGTATAATGCACCTGCACCAGCACATCATCCATATTCGCCAACAGTGCGGCCTGCATCTCATCCGCTTTCAATGTCTTATCGTCAATATGCTCATCCACAGAACGTGGGAAGTTGAGCGTCCATTTGGAAACTGCTCCAGTCCCCTCAAATGATAGATAGCGCTCATCTTCCAAACGCAACTCAAAGCTACCGGCATCATTAATGCCAGAAGAGAGCGCCACCTGCTGGCTGGCACGCAGATTGGTGACAATATGCGTCGCATCACCCTCTTTACCTGTTGGATCATTGAGACGTTTAACACCATTGATATCTGCTGCTAACAATATACTGCTGCTGGTCTGAGTGAGTGTTGCCTTCACGTTTTGATACGGCCCGATCAACGTCGGCAACGTCACTGACACCGTTTTAATCTGGCGCAAATAGTGTCCCGGATAGTCGTTGTCAAATAGCTTTTCGCTTAATGGAAAGTCAACTTTGCCCTCAGTTTTTAACTTACCAAAACCATCATCACCCAATAAGCTTTTGAGCGACACAGTACGGATCACATTAAGACGGCGCTCATGACGAACTAAATATGCCGCTTCCATCTGATGCAAATTGAGTTGCAGTGTCTCCCCCACTTGCAAACCACGGTAATGGTCGTTCCAGGTACCGGTCTGGATAAAAGTGGTAGCGTAATCACCCAATTCATACTGCCAGCAAGCTTGGGCGGAGAGGCAGAGAGCAACCACGGCATCATACGCTTGATAATACAACGCGGATAATTGACCACTCAGCCACTGGTACAGAGTCGCCTGGGTGAAACGAGTAGTTAAGTAAGTCAGCATGGTCCGAATTTGTACCTGCTGTGCCTTCGCCTGTTGCAGGGAAGTTTGGGCCGCTTTCTCGCGCACCGCCAGAGCATCCAACTGTTTCTGTAATGCGTCGACCTCAGATTGTGCCTGTTGGTATTGAATTTGCCACTCTTCACGGCGGCGACGGTAGTTTTCCGTGGTTGCCAGACGCTCGGCCACCACGCTGGTGGCTTGACCGGCTGCCATCAACCCGATGGCAATCGCTTCCGTTACCCCTTCATAGCGCGAACCACCATCAGCCAAGCCAAAGATATTTGGGATCACTTTCAACGCGCCACTGGCAGTTTGTACACCAGTGGAAGAAGAAATCAGAGATTGTGCTGACGTTTGGGTATCCATCACCAGTTGTTCCGCACTGGAGATGTTGTTCTGATACAAAGTGTAATAATGGTCATGACGCTGTTGCGCCGTAGCCTGACTAGCCAACAGCGCCAGACGGTCTGCCGCCAATCCATCCAGCGCCTGTTGCTGTAACGTGATGGCATAGCTGGACATATCCAACAGTTGCTGTTGCGCCAACTCTTCTTGACCGGCTCGTTCGCTACGTTCCAACAAACTAAGCAGGTTCTGACCAAAACTGGTCAACGTACCCACGGCGCTGTAAGCTCGCGGCAACATAGCGCTGAAACGGTATGGCGGCACCGTCAACATGGCGCCACTGACGCCATTCGTCAACGTGCCGGACTGAGCGCGTTGAGCCAACAACGCCACCGGATCAACAGGCGCAGCATACAGCGGCAGCGAAAGCGGCTTGCCATCAACGGTCAGGTTATGACGCAGATTGTATAACCGTGCATCCAACGTATCCCAGTGAGACAACATCAGAACATTGAGCGGTTCATTAAAGTAGCCATTATCTGCCAGTTTCAAGTAGCTGACATTGCGGCCCGGCAATGCAGGTAAAGCGGTATCACTATTAGCCAACTGGTGCTCAAAATCACGTAAAACCACTTTTTGCCCGGCTGCTAAGGTATCGAGGGTTTGCGGCGTCCAAGTGCTACTCAGCGATACATCCGGACGAGGCCCTAGCAATTCAGCGGCCAGATTGTAATAGACACGGGCCTGAGTCAGACCGTCACGAGTCAATTGGCGATACCACATATCTCCCTGAGCAATCAGGTTACTGACATAGGCAATAAACACCGCTTTCTGGTATATCACCGGATGAGCATAAGCTTGAGTATCTGGGTCTATAGAATCGTCCAAATGACGTGACAAATCGCTGTTTCCTTCAACCAACGGACGTACATTCCAGTAAGCCGGGGCATTGTGTGGCTTGTTTTTCATCGCCGGATCAAAGATGTAATGCAAACTCTTTTGTGCCGGCGAAAATTGCTGTTCGTTGGCAAAGCGTGTAGCAACCAGAAACGGCAGGTGAAAGAATAACTCCCAGAAATAGAGACCATTTGAACCGTTAAAGTCCATTGGTTCGCTTTTGCCGTCAGTCACTAAATCTGCTTCCAGAGAAGGATCTGCCTGCAAGGTGTAATCCAGCAAACTATCCAGCCCCAGATTAGCCTTCTCAATCAAAGTACGCACAAAGGTGGTGTTAAGGCGGGTTTTCGCGGGTAATGATGAGGTCAAGAAGTCCAGATATTGCACCAGACCACGTTTACTATCATAACGGGAAATCAATCGAGGAATGGCATCTGGCGCCTTACTATCCTGCAACGCGACATAGACATTGAACCACTTACAGACCCAAGAATAGGCCCCTTTTTTCCCTGATGGCCGGTCATAATGATCCCACACAACATTCAAACAAACCTGTAGGTAGTTTTTATCCGGATCGGTGGAGAAATCCGCCTCGGACAAGGTATAAGTTGTAGAATAAGTTGCACCGCTGGCAAGTCTGAAAGTTTGATCACTGTAACGTTTAAACAAGTTGCGTCCATCCGCCGTCTCAGCATTGATTTCCTGATAGAATTTGCGGTTATCGGCGATTTTCTTGAAGTTTTTGATAGTGGTTAATGTTGGCCAATCTGGAGACGTGAATACAGCCTCAAGCTTATCAAGACCAATAGCAAAATTTATTTTATCAGACCAATCTAGCAACACGGTACCGTCTGGAATATACAGATTATAACCGGTAGGTGTTTCCCCTTCCCAAGCGATATAACTGCCCTTCACAGTAACAGTATGGAGAGTATCAAGCAGGGGGGAAATAGCCCATCCCTCATTAACCCTTTGCTCTAACGCCCACGTTCCATTAGGAACAGATCCACCACCATATCCAGACGGATAGTAGTTGATTATTGCATTATGAAAGGTGTAATAATTTCCATCATGGTAATCCAGATAAAAACCTTCATTTCCTGACCACGTGAAACCATAACCAGACTTAGAATCATATACAAGATCGTTATATCCAAACGTATGACGGTTAATAAAATCCCCATTAGTTGTGGTTTGTATATGAAGCGTCAGGCCATCTTGATCGATATACACATAGGCCCCAGTAGTGCCTTGTTTCAAGTCATCAACTTTACTTACCCATCCTGTATTTTCGGGATCTTCCGTTGCACCTGTAACAACCTTAGTAATTACATACTTTTTATCGTATACCGCAAATTGCAAGCTGTTTTGACCATCCGTTTCATCACGGTAAGTACTGAACAAAAAGTTCTTACTTAACGGCCTGAGAACATGACGATTGAAAGCTGAGTCACAATAGAGATAACCATAAACAACGGGTTTATTTTTTCTATTGGCCCCATCACCTTCAAATTGACGGACAAACACCCCCAACATTAGGCGGCCATACGGGTTACTGTCCGTTTCCTCCGTCGGATCGATACTAAAATCGGTGGTAGCCAACAGATTAACTTGGCGCAATGTGGTGCTAGATTCATCAATCAGCAGGCTGGATCGCTGTGTTTCTGAACTTTCCCCTGCTTGTTGTGTCATTAACGTGGTCGTATTCGGCGCTGTCCAAGTATCATCATAACGTTTATAACCAAACTTTATGTTGTAGGCATGGGTTTTACCGATGTTTTTACCGTCAGCATCCTTCTGTACTGCCGGGTCACGCTCAACCCAAGCCACATATAGTCGATCGTTATAAAATACCGGGCGAACCGTATGCTCCAGCACCGTATCACCAGACAGCGGTAAGGTGATTTCCTGCCAATCATTCCAACAATTTGGCGTCACTGGATTCCCTGCCGGATCTTGACGGTTTTTACTCAAATCCATCTGACGCCAGTAGTAGCGATACGGTTTAGTGGTAGTGCGACCAATAAAGTAGTAGATAGCTTGGTCAAATTTATCCTGATTAATATAACCACTGAGCACATATAGATTACTCACTGCCTCAAACTCATTGAGATACGCCAAAACAGCATCCTGCACACGATCCGGATCGAGTCGATTCTGATTTAAAGTCGTCTCCAGCTCCGAGAAATAATGGCTTTTTTCCTGCCGGGTGATGGGTGAAATATAGTTTTCAGCGTAATTTCGAACCTCAGCCCCCGCAGCCCAAATCGCATATTGGTTATCATTATCACGCCATTCGTTAGCTGTAGAAGGCTCCATCGCCTGACGCCCCGGTTCAGAGCCGTTGACCAGACGAGTCATATATTGCTGTATGCTGGCAATCGCTTGTGCTACCCGACTCGTCTCAACCTCATCAGACACTTCCGGGTCAATCAGCAAATATTCGTATAAATCTTCCACCGTCACCGGCTGACCACCGACGCCTTTCAACGTCGGCGCCACAAAATTCATATAGCCAGTCACCAACGCATCACGCTGGGATTCATTCAGTTGTTTTTCCATTGTCGATAACATAATTATCTGCCTTACTTAAATGGCGGTTTAGAAATAGCCTCATTGGGCCATACGGAAAAATCAAATCCACTCAGGTAGTGAGCTCTGCCATGCTCAGTTACTACCCTTGACATGGGATACGCCAGCCACCAGCGCCTGACCGGTGCTTTGCCAAAGGGTATAATCACTGTCACGACTCAGGAGATAGCCTTGCTGTTGCTGTGTAACGCCAAGACCAGTTTGGTTCTGTGCCTGTTGCAAACGCAGAAGCGTATCCAGTTGCGGTGTGGTTTTGGCAATCCCACCCAATACCGACCAAGCGGCTTGCAGTTCGTTAGCCTCCCAACCCAATAGCGTTGCCAACGTTTGTGCAGCATCAGCTTGACTCAACGGCGTAGCAGCATTAACCGCGCGTAGGTAGGCCAGTACATCATCTTCGGCGCCACCAGCTTTACCCACTTGGAGCAACAGATCGCTATAACGGCTCAGGGTATAAAGCATCCACAAACTGATATCAGTCACTGTTTCTGCGGAAGCGCCAAAATAGGCTGGATAGTCCAGCAAGGTTTGCACCATTGCAGGACTCAGCGTGAATTGTTGGGTCAACAAGGAGCGGCGTACCACTTCACGTAATTGACGCAGATAGTCAGCGGGAATATCGGCGGCAGTCTTAACGGTCTCCTTCAATGCCCAAGTCGCACTCAGCCACTGATAGGTTGTTTGTCCACTCCAGCGCAACAATAACGCAGGCAGTGACTGACTCACGTTCAGAGTCTGCGCCAACAGACTGACGGCCACGCCCTGTTGAGTTTTCTGTGCCTGATTCAACGTATTAGTCAGAGTAGTGATTGCCAGCTTCTTATCTTCATCAGATAAGCTTTGTGTATTGACCACCGTTGCTATAACACTTTCTATGCCAGCATCAGTCACCAGACCAACCTTATCGATAAGCGGACTATTACCTGCTGAGAGCAGAGCAAACCAGTCAATAGCGTGGCCGTTGGTATCGACTAATGGTGCCCCACTGCGGGACAACAATGTTGCACCCACAAACGTACTGCCTAGGTTCTGCCACACTTGACGGATAAAGTTCAATTGATCGTCAGTGCCCTGCGAGGTAGAAGTAGGGTTGTCACTCAACAGCAAAAGCAGTGCTGAAAATTCTAAATCGTGCTGTTGTTGCCATTGAGCAATCGCACTTAGCGCTTGCAGCAAACTCAGAATATCCGCCGCCAGCGGGGAATCTTTTTGTGGTACCGTGATTGTGGGTTTCCCTGCCAATTGCTGCCAGACGATGCCTGTACCTGCATCTAATCGATCAACCAAAGCACAGAAAGACTCTGGATTTATCCCCAATGTACGCGCCAAATTAGCCAGACGGTAGAAAGCTGACACCACAAACAGATTACAGTTGAGTGTGCTTTGCGTGACATTCCCCTGTTGACGGGCAATATTATCCGCCAATAACAGGAACTGACGATGATTGAGGCCCAGTGCCGTGCTGATATGCTTAACACGCGCCCCATCGCCCCCGGTGGTCAATGTATAGACAAAATCCTGATTATCTATCACAAACGGTGTATCAAAGGTGCCGACGGAGTTAAACACTTGGTCTAAAAACGGCGTTGCCGGTGTAATGGCAAACGGGGCCACTACGCGCAGCCAGCCAGCAAATTGTTTAGCGCTAACACCATACTTCGCCTGATAATGTTTGAACACTCCCAACATACGCAGCGTATTGTCGTTCATCGACAGTGCGGTATTTCCTGTTTCCGCATCCATAGCAGAAGTCACCAGCAGGTCAATATCCTCATAGGACAGATTCAGCCATTTTTGCAGGCGCACTGTGCGGTTAATACGGTCCAACTTGTCATCTGTCAGATTGTTAACCGTCAGAGCAAAATGCGCCTCCGCACCACTGCGACTCAGGGTAATCGCCTCCGGCTTACCGGCATGAATAAAGCGGGCGCCATACGCAAATGGCGTCGCTGTCGTGTCACCAGAACTCACATTATCAGACTTAACAACCGTAGAACCTCCGACAGTTGAACACAACATCAGTTCTACCTGGGGTACAGTCAAACTTGTTCGATCAGTCATTATGGTCATGTCGCTGAAACTATTCACAGTAAGCGAACTGTCACCATAGTTAAGCTGATAGAAATCCTGACCGACAGTCTCCGTAATGATTTTCTGCTGCTCTGGCGAAAACTGACTCGCCATGATTTGCAGTCGGGTCAAAGCACTGGCAGTCGTATCGCTCAGTTTTCCTTTTGCTGTTGCCCAGAAGTTTTGCGGCAGATCCAGCGTCTGTGGCAAAGTGATATCTTGCAACGTAGTACCCAATACCGATTGAGCTGTCTGAATCTGCTGATGACCATAATGATACGGCAGATTATTCGGGTAACGGGTAGTGGAAAGTCTGGCGTTTACCGCTTCCAGATCAGTCAAACTCAGTTTCTTCTGAATAGCTTTGGACAGAATTTCATTGACCAACTGCAATTGCGGTATCACCTCATTGATTGCTTTATCATTAATTAACAAAGCACCCAGATCGGGGCGACGCTCCGCCAGCGTATTCATAATGGTAGTGGCGCCATTCTTTTCCTGTTCAAGGGCCAATTGATAAATATGAGTCAGATAGGCTACCGGCGCATCATTGGCTTCCGGTGATCCACTTGGTGCTTTATCTTTCCAACCCGTGTTTGCATCAAGAAACTGATTGGCGTAATCCGGGCCTGATACGGAGAACGGACTTCTCAAGCCAAACTGAACAGCTTCACTAAGAGAATTACGGCGAAAATGGTGTAACACCTGATGAGCATAGCCCACTGCCAGGTCATACATTTTTTCAGCACTGCGCCCGAGATCAGCACGATGCTCACGAATAAAACGCTCACGCGGCATACGTACCACATCAAACACTGAGGTATAACCAAGATCGGTCAATTTACCGGGTAAGTTGTGGATCTCTTCGGTGCGGGAAATCAGGGGACTGGCGAGTTGATTCATACGGACTCCTGAATTGAGGTTTATCATGAGAAACAGGTTTTTTCGCGCAAAAAAATAATCACCATCGTTATGTATAAGAGAGGGGCCAGATCAAACATGTGCATGTTAGAACATCAGGTCCTCTTGCCTTCTAAAGGCGCTATACACAGTGATGATGTGTGAGGAAAAATATAATAAATCACAAAACTTGCTTACATTAAAAAACAAAATACAGACAATAAAATAACTTTACCTTTATATAATTATTTAGAATAAACATTTACGTATATTTATAATTAATTTACAAAATAATTAACAATAGTTTGCAATATCGCGTCTTGAATAAAGTAATACCTGATATGCCGGAATATTGATGAATAATGGTGGCAATGGCATAAAAATAATCTTTTATATCAATATGATGAAGATTACTCGCGTATCTTTATTATTTTTTTAAACAAATAACCTATTGGAGGGTAATGAGAAGTGAATGAGTCAAATTTCGCATACTCAAACAGCTAAAGATCTAAATGAGAGGCTCTTTATTGATTACCAACGCACTGCTGATGTGGGTAAAAAAGTCACCAACCTGACCCGCTCCAGCAAATCGTAATCAACCTGCATGCTGGTTAGAATACGGAAATCCAATAAGGTATATAGCTCAGTCCAACCAATTCCTTTAGTTAACCTTTTCCTCGGCGGAAGTGATCTTTCAGGCTCGCCAAACTGTTCATGAATCCATTGCCGGGACATTATAGGAATTAGTGGTGATGGTAGTTCATTTGGAAATTGGTATGAATCTTTTTTTTCATCAATCAAAATAAGCCCTATCGCAAATAAAACCCTACCATCTCTCTTAAAAGCAAGATGTACACCTTCTTTAATCATATGCAGGGATATATTAGGATCTCCAGGATATCCTGTTGGTTTAGTTTTATAAGGAATTAGCCCTTCATCAAAAATTTCCTAATAAGACTTCCCTAAGCTATTTATTAGCGCATCTATGTTGACTGTCATTTGTATAAACTCCTACTCTTAGTTAGTCCAATTCATCTACGATTTTATTTTTCAAATTACCCGCAAATGAATTGGATTTTAAAAAAACCTATCATATATATTAATTACCAACGCACCTCTGACGTAGGCAAAAAAGTCACCATTCTGACTTGCTCCAGCAAATTGTAATCAACCTGCATGCTAGTTGGAATACGAAAATCCAATAAAGTATATAACTCAGTCCAGCCAATTTCTCTAGTTAATCTTTTCCTTAGCGGAAGTGATTTTTCAGGCTCACCAAAATGTTCATGAACCCACTGTCGAGACATCAGCGGTATCAAAGGGGGAGGCAATTCATTAGGAAATATAAAATTAGGTCGTCTGTGATTAATTAAAGTTAACGTTATCTCAGTAAGTACTTTATTTTCTCGCAAAAATGATAAGAAAGTCCCTTCTTTAGCCATATCAAGAGATATATCAGAGTCTCCGGGAAAACCTGACGGCTTGGTTTTATAAGGGATTAGTCCTTTATCAAAAATCTCCTGATAGGTTTTCCCTAAGCTATTAATTAGGGCTTCAATGTTAATCGTCATTATTTATATAACCTCCGTTATTGATTTAGCCAAATGCATCTGAGATTTACCTTTTCAAACTGTTTGCAAATGAATTGGCTTTTAAAAATAACCACTCATAATCTGTTGATTACCAACGTACTTCTGAGGTAGGCAAAAACGTTACCGATTTCACTCGTTCCATCATGTCATAAGAAATCTGCATACTGATTTCGTCTTTAAAACGATATAAATCTTTCCAACCAAACTGCCTTCTTAAAATTTGCCTTGGTGGTATTGACTTAATCGGATTACCTAAATTTTCTCTAACCCATACCCTATCCATAGAATGCATCAATGGTGATGGCAATTCATTTGGGAATACAAAAGAGACTTTATCGTCTCGAAGCAGCCTTAAAGTAATTTCGTTTAATATTTTACTACTCCGTTCAAACGATAAAAAAATCCCCTCTTTCACCATATCAATACCAATATTAAGTACCCCCGGAGGACCATTTGGTTTGCTTCTATAAGGAATTAATCCCTCATCAAAAATTTCCTGATAAGTTTTCCCCAAA
This sequence comes from Photorhabdus aegyptia, assembly GCF_000612035.1. Lineage (NCBI taxonomy): Bacteria > Pseudomonadati > Pseudomonadota > Gammaproteobacteria > Enterobacterales > Morganellaceae > Photorhabdus > Photorhabdus aegyptia. The sequence goes on from NZ_JFGV01000023.1 coordinate 68,390, forward strand.
CTATTAATTAGGGCTTCAACGTTGATAGTCATTTATACACAAAATCTGGCGTATGTGGAACAGAACCTATGTTAAACACGGATAATGGTTTGTTGCCCGCTATCCCACTATCCGCTGAATCTCTATTCACCACAAATCTCTATAATCAAAAGAGATTTGATAATCATAAGCTGATAAATCAATTTGATGACAGAAGTGAGGCTGTAAAACGCTCACCCATTTAGATTCCACATCAAAGCCACCGTTATTTATATTATCTTCTGTTGATATTCCCAACCCACTAGCCATAACATCAGCATTATCTCCAAAATCCTTGGAATACTCACACCCTTCCCCTAATTCTGTTTGTTTATCAAACCACTCCAATCTTAATTTCAATCCCATTATATACCTCACAAATACTGTTTAATGTTTCGTCCTTTGACAGCGGGTTTTAACTCTTTCCCAGTCTTATAATCTACAGAGCAAAGGTGCTCACCGTCACTTACCCGGTAAACCTCCAATTCACCATGTTAAGAGTCCCATTCATAAATTCGGCGGCCTTTGCTATCGATCCATCTATCTCGTTTACCACCTCCGCTTTGTTTTGGAGTTTTTTTCTTAGCTGACCGTAACCCAGAAACCCCAGTAATTTCCTCTGTTTTTGGGGCAGGATGATAGTCGTGTCCATCTTGAGGCAATCCATTTCTAGGTTTACTCAAATACACATACACCGGCGGCATATTCGGAATGGGGAATACCAGAATATAATCGCGGAAATCCTTCTCTTCCGGCATCGGCAACGATTCAATATCGCTGCCCACTTTATCCGGGATCGGCAACACGGTTATTTGCGACGGAATAAACGGCTGTTCTTCATTCCCGGTATGGGCTGG
>NZ_JFGV01000022.1:0-70504 GCF_000612035.1 Photorhabdus aegyptia
AACGCCAATCCGGTGATCCCCTGATCGACCTGTTGCCGTGGAACGTGAACATCAGCGATATAATGTGAACTGCACGGTTTAATTGAGCGCTTACGTTTGAAATACTCAGCGGACAGACTTTCTACATACAACTAATTAGACTATCCTCGTTCTCCAGAAGTCGAGTAAGGTCCGCTGAAATCTATATTATGTAGCAAACTAACAGGCCACAGCTTTCGCCATACCATGAGCATCATTATCCATAAGCAGGGTTACAATACAGCTTGGATTGAAAGCCAACTTACCCCATTGATAAGAACTCTATCCGTGGTGCCACAACCATGAATCATGAGTAATATCTGGATAATACAGCAAGCCAGATATTTTTCCTTTTTTCGATTTGACAACCTCTTTTATATGGTGGACACATATATGAGTTTATCCAAGGATAACCAAAACTCTAATAAAGAGTGGGTAATGAACTACTCTGAATAAGAAAGAATCAAATACAAGATGTAGTTCTATGATTATTTTTATACAAATTACTGCTGTTTCCCTTTCTCATCGATTTAAATAATGAGAAAACTCCCATTCTTTATATTGCTGATTAATTTCTTTCACTGACATGAGTTTTATCTTGGGAATTGATAAGCTTTCGTAAATTTCAGTATGACGTTTTCTGCTTTTGGGTACAGCAAAAATAATGTGATGTATCATCTCCCATTTTATACGTTCTTTAGCTCCGAGAAGAGCACCATGTCGGTGACTTTGGAGTAAAGTCCTATTCATATATCGAGACAAGCTTAGCAAAGTAGGAATATCTAATAAAATTAATCCGGTAGCCCGGGAAAGACGCTGAGGAAGCGCTTTTTTATAGTTTCCATCTATAACCCATTTGTCTTCATTTATTACTTTATCGTGTAATGTAATAAATTCATCATAAGGGCGCGGTTGCCAATCTGAATCAGCCAAATGAAAAAGTTGGTCCAAATGAGTGGCTTTCAGATTGAGTTTTTCCGAAATTGCATTAGCCAGTGTGGATTTCCCGCTATTTGATGGTCCTATGATACATATTCTGCTACCAAGATCTGAGAGTTTCATTGCGGCTCCATTTATAAATATACCCTCTTGTCAGCTACATAAGAATGACCAGAGCTAGTAATTCGAAAGGGCGGAGATTTTATCAACTATTTCTGTCGAAAGAAAATCCGGGTGGTCTCAACTTTGGGATCAGGCTTCTTGTCTGTAAGCGAGTAAAGTCATTAGGACATCACCAAACCGATAAACTAAACGAGTATAAATCAGATATCCAAGCACATTGGTTACCTCTGTAGAGCTAAAGCCCTCCGTTTCCGCCACACGATAAATATCATTTCTATATGAGCAGGGATTTAATACGGTTTAGATTGATGTTGCAGTGGTATGGAGTTATTCAGATAGGTTGAAAAAGGGAGAGAGAAATAATGTGAGAGATTTGGAGAAAAGCACATGATATAACCATCTAAACATCAAAATGTCTAGATGGTTGATATCTGCAACACAAATCAACTTTATTTATGTCTTAAATACCTGAGTCTGGTGCCATTCAATAAATCTATCTGCTGGATAATACTGACGATTACGCGGCAGATAAAGGCTTTCGCCATCTCTGGCCCAGAACAATTGCTCAACAACCGGACTACGATTGACTCCATCAGAGATCTTAATCTTCAGATTCTCGTCTATGCCGATTGCACCTCTATCAAAAGCGGAATGATGAAGTGTGCAAAGTGCCAAACCATTCTCCACTAGGCAAGGGCCACCGAACTGTTTCCATTTGATGTGGGCGGCTTCCAGACCGACCAGCGAGCCATCCAGACGTAAATCATAGCCACAAACGGCGCAGCGGTAGTGATAAGCGCGTAAAACCATACCACGAAAACGTGGATCACGGCTATTTAGCCCCTTGTTAATATCAAAACCTAGTCGCTCAGCCAGGCTTACCTGAACGCTTTCCGGGAAATGTTCATTGAGGATCTGTTGTGCCAGTTCATCAGCAAGTGAAGGCTGACGGCGCAGTAGTTGGAAACTGGCTGAATCAAAACCTCCGGCAACCTGATACTCAATCAGTTCTTGTTTTGGTGGCTCTTTGCTTCTCGGACGTGGTGTGCAATGTTCTGCATTTTCCAGTTCCCAGAAGCCATCTCCCCGTAAACGCCAGAAAGGCATTGAAGGATAGTGTTTTTTGCGACTGGGGCCAAAATCAGTGAGTAATTGTAATAGTGGTTGATGAATTTCATCACCGTAATTAAACAGTTGCCCATGCCCTTTTTTGTACTCAGACAACACATACAATAGCAATAATGGCTTATGTGGTGCGCGTTGATCGCCTTTACGCCAGACGGTGAGTTTTGATATCGCTGTTTGCAGTGCTGCGGGTGAAGTCATAACTATTAGCTAAACTGGTGAATGAACTGCGATCATGCTCGCAAAAGTGAATGAGTTCAATACATAGTTGATGCTGAGTATTGAACAGTCTGTTCAGATAGGAAAAGAAAAGACCAAAATAGGTCAATTATTTATGAGGACCTTTTTTATAAATCAATCACATTTCACATCTTATCCCTTCAATTACAGCACACCTGATAAAACTAGAAATTTAACTTTGTGAAAACCCTGGATTCTCCTTAGTCTAGTAAACACCTCTAGCTTATTTAGTGAATAACTCCCAAGAATTTCATTATCTAGCCGATACTTTGCCAGCCAGTAGAACTATGTTGGATATTATGGAACTCGCAATGAATAGTGCAAGGTTAGGTTATTTCCCCGCAACCCGCCTTTTCCTGAAAGAACATATATGCCCATCACGAATCACTGTTTTCCACTTATCTCAAGTAAGCTATTTTAAAAACACGTATTAATGCTAAAATTTTTGTACCATTTCTACAGATGCGAAATCATACTCTTAACAAACTATTACAAAGATATCTTCGCTGATAATCCGATTGACTTTATTAATCTGTATTCGCAAACGCATAGCACTGTCTATTCAGAAGGAGAGCTTATGAAATCAAGAGCTGCTGTTGCATTCGGACCAGGCCGTCCCCTTGAAGTCGTTGAAATCGATGTAGCCCCGCCCCAAGCCGGTGAAGTGCTGGTCAAAATCAGTCATACCGGTGTATGTCATACGGATGCCTTCACCCTGTCAGGGGATGATCCGGAGGGCGCTTTTCCTGTCATACTCGGGCATGAAGGCGCCGGCGTAGTCGTTGAGGTTGGTGAAGGCGTCACCAGCGTTAAACCCGGTGATCACGTTATCCCTCTTTATACCGCAGAATGCGGAGAATGCCTGTTCTGCAAATCAGGAAAAACCAATCTGTGTGTGTCCGTGCGAGCAACTCAAGGAAAAGGCGTAATGCCGGACGGCACAACCCGTTTTTCCTACAAAGGGCAGCCTATTTATCATTATATGGGATGCTCCACATTCAGCGAATACACAGTCGTAGCCGAAGTATCACTGGCAAAAATCAACCCGGAAGCAAATCATGAAGAAGTGTGCCTGCTAGGCTGCGGTGTCACTACCGGCATCGGTGCAGTGCATAATACCGCTAAAGTACAGCCCGGTGATTCCGTTGCCGTCTTTGGGCTCGGCGGCATTGGCCTTGCCGTAATTCAAGGCGCTCGTCAGGCAAAAGCTGGCAGGATCATTGCCATCGATACAAATCCAGCAAAATTTGAGCTGGCAAGACAGTTCGGTGCAACCGACTGCCTGAACCCAAATGATTACGACAAACCTATTCAGCAAGTCATTATTGAAATGACAGAATGGGGAGTAGATCATACTTTTGAGTGTATTGGTAATGTCAATGTGATGCGTGCCGCACTCGAAAGCGCACATCGTGGTTGGGGGCAATCAGTGGTTATTGGTGTGGCCGGTGCAGGGCAGGAAATATCAACCCGACCATTCCAACTAGTCACCGGTCGTTCATGGCGAGGCACCGCCTTTGGTGGTGTAAAAGGCCGCAGTCAGTTGCCTAAAATGGTGGAAGAGGCAATGAAAGGTGAAATTGAGTTAAAACCTTTTGTGACTCACACCTTGCCGCTCGAACGTATCAATGAAGCATTCGATCTAATGCATGAGGGAAAATCCATTCGTACAGTTATCCATTACTAAGCTGTTCTAAGGGAGTTAAAGACCATGCTGTAATAAGCGGTTTTTAACAAAACAGGAAACGATAGCCTCAGGTTCACCGTCAAATGAGTGAACCTGTAGATTTTACAGAGAGGAAAAAGAATGGAGAGGATTGAACGCCACGCTTATTTTGGAGGATGGCAGGATGTTTATCAGCATGAATCGACCATGCTTGGCTGTACCATGAATTTTGCAGTCTACCTTCCTCCTCAGGCTGAACATCAGAAATTACCGGTGTTGTATTGGCTCTCGGGATTAACATGTAATGAGCAGAATTTCATCACTAAAGCAGGAGCTCAACGCTACGCTGCCGAACAGGGTATTATTCTCGTTGCCCCAGATACTAGCCCTCGCGGTGAGAAAGTTGCAGATGATGACGCCTATGATTTAGGTCAGGGAGCCGGTTTTTACCTCAACGCAACACAAGAACCTTGGGCTCCGCACTATCGCATGTATGATTATGTGGTGTCAGAGCTACCCGTACTGATCGAAGCACACTTGCCGGTGACAACCGCTCGGGCCATTAGTGGCCATTCGATGGGTGGTCATGGCGCACTGATAATCGCGCTACGCAATCCAGATCGTTACCACAGCGTATCGGCCTTTTCACCGATTGTCGCTCCTTCTCAAGTTCCTTGGGGAGAAAAAGCTTTTCGCGCTTATCTGGGAGAAGATCGTGACACATGGAAAACCTATGATGCAGTCGAGCTGCTGGCTAATAACGCCGAGCCATTGCATATGTTAATTGATATCGGTACCGATGACCCATTTCTTGAAGAGCAATTGCGCCCCGAGCTGTTGAAGGATGTATGCGAAAGCACTAAGCATCCCTACACACTGAACCTGCGCACCGGTTATGATCATAGCTACTATTTCGTCGCCAGTTTTATTGGTGAGCATATCGCATATCATGCCAACGTATTGAAGGAGGTTTGTACTGATAATCAATAAATTACATACGAATCCATTAATATTTTTACGATAAAGGATGACTAAACCAATACACTGTTGTGTCATTTAGTCGATTCGATACAAACTCAGACAAAAAGCCCTAGGTTAACAAGGTAGTAAAGACATTTTTTACCCTATTTACCTTGGGTCAATCCTGTAGAGTAGGCCGCTGGTTTGAAGTGCGTTCTCCAGCGGCATCCCACCAAATCCTGCAACAATTTTATGAAGAGTTACTTGAATAGCTTAATAAGGGAAGAAGATATTAGGAACAAACTTTTTATCGGTGACAAAATGGAAAATAAGATTAGTTATGAATAAACTGAATAATCTCCCACATCAGACATTAAGATACTAAACACCTAATGAATTATTTTTAAATTAAAAAATTATCTTATAATTTTAGATAAAATCATTTTCGCTTATTATGCAAATGTACAGACTTTAATTAAATGTTAAGAAATAAATGATTGTCATAAACCAATTAGATAATCGACTGAGAAAAAATCAGGATGTAAAACATCTAATAAGTTATTAAAGAAATACGAAATTATTTACTCACAGTGTGATTATTTCTCAGTTACTATGATAAACCGCCAAACATTATAAATTGAAATCATTACCAATTAAAACAATAAAATTGTCATTATATAAAATAAATACCTCATTGTATTATAAAGAAAAGATAGGGACTAGATTAAATATCTAACGAAAGGAAATTATTTATTATTGATACTTATCAAGATAATTTTTGTTTTTTCATAGAAAATATATGATAATTATTTGTCCTAGTGGTTTTAATGTGTTATTTATTTCACTCACTAAGATTTACTTTCATTTAACACATCTTAAACGGCTTATGTAGTTGAATAGCTAAATGTTATTAATTTTTTCTCAAAAGGAGACTGTAATGACATTACAAGAAATTGGCAAGATGAGTCTTAAAAATTCAGGTGGATTTGTTGCCAGAATCCAATTTAGTTATATGGATGGCGACGGTGAAAAGCATTTAAGTAAACAAGGTAATAATATTACTCTTGGATTAACAGATACTGTTGACCCTGGAGATCTTGGAGTTCCTGATGGCTCAATAGTTTTTATGCATGTATTTGTAGTATGGGGAAATGATAATGAAGCCCGTAAAGCTTTTTTATACAAAAAAGGAAGCCAAGCGCTTGCCAGCTACGATATCAGTGGTACGACATTAAGCAATGATCTTGGTTTGATCGATATTTCGTAATACATATATACCCAATGGATTTCAAGATGCATCGCGACGGCAAGGGAGCGAATCCCCGGGAGCATAGATAACTATGTGACCGGGGTGAGCGAGTGCAGCCAACAAAGAAGCAACTTGAAAGATGACGGGTATAAACCTTCCATTTTTAAACTGCCCCCTATGTACGGATTGATGTCCAACATTTGGGGGACAGTTCATGCTTGCACTCTCTCACATTCCAAGCCTGAGTACACATTTATCTGGCGTTGCTCCTAATGTTTCAGTCCCCCTTCTACATGTACGCCATCACATCAAGGGTGTGTTACTGTTTATAGTTATAGAAAAATTCTTCTTCGTGATTTCAGTTACAAAAATCCCTTTGGGAAAAAATAGTTCTGTTCATCTTCAATACAGTACTGTTATTTTAGTATAGTTATATCTTCTTATAGAGCTCCGGTATTAAATCATTACCTATTATTTGGTTGGAAATATAGAGGTGAAGACTTGAGCGACTTTGTATTCTCGAAAAACCATATTAACCCCTTTCAATCTCAGTTGGAGGAACTTGATTCAAAATTAGTTCCTATTGAGGGAGAGGTTCCTTCAGAGTTAAAAGGTACTTTCTTTAGAATTGGTCCCGGTCGCCTGCATAGGGGAGACGAATATTATAATCATCCATTTGATGGGGATGGGATGATATTTAAAGTAACGTTCAGTGATAATGGAATATTCTATAGAAACAGACATGTGTTAACAAAGGAATACTTAAAAGAGGAAGCAGCTCAAAGGTTACTGTATCGCTCGATTGGAACCGTCCCCAGAAAACTAAAACTCAGGATGAGATTTTTTATTATTAAAAATCCAGCAAATACAAATATTGTGTATCACTCTCATAAACTTCTGGCGTTATGGGAAGGAGGAATGCCACATTTAATTAATCCGGTAACTCTTGAGACAATTTCAAAATATGACTTTTCTGGAAAGCTAAAAGCACGATTTTCTTTCCTTCCCAAACTTAACCTTCGTGAAGTACCATTTACAGCACATCCTAAAAAAATACCAAATGATGATAATTTATATGGATTTGGTGTGACATATGGTATTGGGTCTAAGTTGACGCTATACAAAATAGACAGTGCCGGAGATATGACGGTTATACGCAACATTCCGCTTAGAAAAAGGTATTTAATTCATGATTTCATAGTGACAAAAAATTACTTTTTATTTTTTTTAGGTGGGCCGCATATAAATCTTAAGTTGAGGAATATAATTGGCAATGAAAGCATCCTTGCATCCATGAATGCACGTGAAAGTGAAGATGGCCGGGTTCTTTTAGTTTCAAGAGAATGCCATGATGCGAAATTCTATGATGCAGTTCCTGGATTTATTTTTCATTTCGCAAATGGCTATGAAGATGCCGATGGGAATGTGATTTTCGACGCCTCATTTTGGCGGTCGTTCCCAGTATTTACACAGAATATATTTAAAAATAATAGTTCAGAACTTTGTCGTTTTACTTTATGCACTGCATCCGGGAATGTTGATAAAGAAATTTTATTCAAGGGGAATACTGATTTCCCAGCCATAAACCCGACAGTCTGTGGTAGACAGCACAGATATGCCTGGTTCGTTTGTTGGGGGGATTCTGAAAGTGAAGGGAGATCAATAATTAAATTTGATTGTTTTGATAAGAGTGTATTAAGCCACAGTTTTGATAATGATTTGCCGGAAGAACCTGTTTTTGTAGCCAAACCGGGTGCTGTTAAAGAAGATGATGGTTGGCTTATTTTTAAGGTTTATGTCGAAAAATTGCACTGTACAGATGTCGTAGTTTTAAATGCTGATGATCTCTCAATGGCGTGCAGATTACGTTTGCCGCACCATATTCCAATGGGAATGCATCACTGCTGGATAAATGAAGTTATGCTATACCCAATGGATTTCAAGATGGATCGCGACGGCAAGGGAGCGAATCCCCGGGAGCATAGCAAACTATGTGACCGGGGTGAGCGAGTGCAGCCAACAAAGAAGCAACTTGAAAGATGACGGGTATATAAGCCTGAAAACTATTGTAATATAAGCTTATCATTGTTTTTCAAATGGCTTAGTGAAATTATTTACGTGATTCGGGAAATATTTATGAACGTCAGTACTGCACGAGCTATGAATTACGAAGAGACATTAATGGAGCTACAGAGTGCGCTACAACAGCACCTAGAACGGGTACTTCCTTCTGGAGCACCAGATGATAAAGTCTGCGCGGCCATGCGAGAAAGCACACTGGCGCCTGGAAAACGTATCCGCCCCCTCTTATTGCTACTCATAGTCCTGGATCTTGGAGAAAACCCCTGGAAGACTGACTTTCTACAGTTGGCATCTGCAATTGAAATAGTGCATGCAGCCTCATTAATTTTAGACGATCTTCCCTGTATGGATAATGCTGAGTATCGGCGCGGACGCCCGGCTATTCATCGGCAGTATGGTGAAAGTGTAGCGATCCTAGCGGCTGTAGCCTTGCTGAGCCGGGCTTTTGGTCTCATTGTAGAAACAAACCTTTCTGAACACGATAAATCCGCTGCTGTCGCCATACTTTCCCATGCAGTTGGTTTAAACGGTCTTGTCCAAGGGCAGTTTCGCGATCTGAACAATACATTATGTGCTGGTAATTATCATGCCATTGCTACCACCAACGATTTAAAAACGGGTTTGCTTTTCGACACAACATTTCAGTTAGCGGCAATTGCTGTGAATGCGCCTGATATAACTCGCCAGGCATTGCGTCATGTATCACAACATCTGGGGCAGGCGTTTCAATTACTGGATGACTTGAGCGATGACCTGAATAATACAGGGAAAGATATGTATCAGGATAAGGAAAAGTTAACAATGGTTACGCTACTTGGAAAATCTAAAGTGCATAAACACTTACGCAAGCACATCAGATATATTGATAAATATTTGGCGATAGTGTATCGCAGAAATTTAGCTTCACGATATTTTATACGACACTGGTTTGATAAAAATATTGCGATGTTTAATTAATTTCAACCTTGGCCCGAAAAAAATGAAAAAGATCGATCACACTCAGCGTAAGAATGAGCATCTGGATATTATATTCCGTCCTCCTCAAACTGAGCCTCAAGTAAGTACGGGGTTTGCTGAGTGGCGATTTCAGCATTGTGCTCTGCCAGAATTGGATCTGGACAGTATAGATCTTAAGTGTTCCCTCTTTGGAAAAATTTTACAGGCTCCACTGCTCATAAGCTCTATGACTGGAGGGGTTCATCGTGCTCATGCGATTAATCATCATCTTGCAGAGGCAGCTCAAGTATTGGGAATTTCAATGGGGGTCGGGTCGCAACGTGTTGCTCTTGAAAATGAAGCAAACGATGGGCTTAATCGCTCACTACGCCAGATAGCTCCTGATATTCTCCTTTTCGCTAATCTCGGGGCAGCCCAAATTCGTGGCGAGCGCGGGTTTAATTATGCTCTACGAGCAGTACAGATGATTGAAGCCGATGCTCTAATTATCCATCTGAATCCGCTACAGGAGGCGCTGCAACAGGAAGGAGACCGTAACTGGCGCCATATTCTATATGCTATTGAACAACTCGTAACAAAACTTGGGGTTCCTATAATTGTTAAAGAAGTAGGTTCAGGTTTATCGCTTCCTGTCGCACGCCAATTGGCAGAAGCTGGAGTCAGTATGCTGGATGTAGCCGGGGCTGGGGGAACCAGTTGGGCAGCGATTGAAGCAGAACGAGCATCCACACCGTATCACCGCGCATTAGCTATGGCATTTGCTGACTGGGGAATTCCGACCGCGACAGCACTGCGTGAAATACACGAGGCACTCCCAAATATGCCGTTGATCGCCTCTGGCGGTATCAGAAATGGTGTTGATGCTGCCAAAGCTTATTGCATGGGGGCACAATTGGTCGGCCAAGCCGCTGCCGTCATACATAGTGCTGCTCTCTCCACTGATGCAGTTATAGAACATTTCCAATTAATTATTGAGCAGATAAAAGTCGCCTGCTTTTGCACAGGAAGCGCCGATATTGCTGCGCTGCGTACAGCTGTTTTGCTACCAGCATGAGTTTTTCAGCTATGACTGAATATCTTTAATCTCTTTCAACAAACACGAATTTCCGTGATGGATGTGACTCTTGATGAGGTTAATAACTTTGTGATTGTCGGAGGATCAACAAAATGATGTACGACTGGGATCTGATTTTGGTGGGAGGAGGATTGGCCAACGGACTGATCGCAATGCGTTTCCAGCAGTGTAAACCCCATTTGCGAGTGTTGCTTATTGAAAGCACAGAAACAATAGGAGGCAATCACACGTGGTCATTTCATCAACATGATCTTACTGAGGCGGAACATAGGTGGATAGCACCGCTGATCACCTATCACTGGTCAGGTTACGACGTCATTTTTCCAGCATTTCAACGCACATTGCCACATTCATATTTCAGTATCACATCCCAACACTTTGCAAACATACTCCATGCGTATTTGGGCGAGCGTATACAGACTCGTGTATTGGTACAGGAGCTAACTCCACAGAAAGTCTACTTACAGGACGGCACATCTCTAAGTGCCGGCGCAGTCATTGACGGGAGAGGCTGGCGACCAGGACCATTTATGGGGAGTGGCGCCCAGGCATTTTTTGGTCAGGAATGGGAGCTGGAAGAGTCGCACTCTTTAACCCACCCGATTTTAATGGATACCAGTGTGGGGCAGGACACTGGTTATCGATTTATCTATGTCCTGCCGTTCTCCTCAACTCGTCTGCTGATAGAGGATACTCATTACGTTGATCGGAGGCCACCTGACAAAGCCTTGTCGCAAGCAACTATTGCAGAGTACGCGAAGAAGCATGGCTGGAAACTGGGTAAACTCATTCGAGAAGAGAGCGGTTGTCTTCCAATTACACTTACGGGAGATTTTACCTCTTTCTGGGCACAACTAGCAGGACAGCCCACCTGTGGGTTGCGTGCAGCTTTGTTTCACCCCACAACAGGCTACTCTCTGCCACACGCCATTCGGTTGGCAGATCGTATTGTTGCTCTGCCGGAGCTTACCGATACCTCCTTATTCATTACCCTCAGGGATTACGCACGACAGCAGTGGCAACATCAGCGCTTTTTCCGTCTTCTAAATCGCATGCTCTTCCTAGCTGGAGCTCCACAACAACGTTGGCAAGTAATGCAACGTTTCTATCAACTTTCCCCAGATCTGATTGCACGTTTCTATGCGGAGCAACTTAACTCCGTCGATAAGGCCCGGATTCTCATAGGTAAACCACCAGTGCCGATAAAGGGCGCCTTAAAGGCAATGTTTAAACAACACAAGAAGCTTCAGGGTTTTTATTATGATTAAAGCGCTGGTAATTGGTGCGGGTTTTGGTGGGCTGGCACTAGCAATAAGGCTCCAGTCTGCGGGAATTCCGACATGTATTTTGGAGCAACGGGATAAACCAGGTGGACGCGCTTATGTTTATAAGGAACAGGGGTTCACCTTTGATGCCGGCCCCACTGTAATTACCGCTCCCAATGTCATTGAAGAATTGTTTACACAGGCTGGTAAACGTATGGCTGATTACGTCGATTTACTTCCCGTGCGCCCTTTTTATCGGCTCTGTTGGGAGTCGGGTAAGATGTTTGATTACGATAATGATCAGCAACATCTGGAAGCACAAATCCATACATTTAATCCAAAAGATGTTAACGGGTATCGACGCTTTCTGGACTATTCCCGGGAAGCCTTTGATGAAGGCTATCTGAAACTTGGAACGGTGCCCTTCCTCTCTTTTCGCGACATGTTGAGTTCGGCTCCACAGTTGCTACGTCTACACGCATGGCGTAGTGTTTATAGTCAGGTGACGCGCTTTATCAAGGATGAGAACCTGCGCCAGGCATTTTCATTTCACTCGCTACTGATAGGAGGCAACCCCTTTGCTGTATCTTCTATCTATACTTTGATCCACGCGCTGGAACGAGAATGGGGAGTCTGGTTTCCGCGCGGAGGAACCAGCGCCCTAGTTGAGGCAATGGTGAAATTGTTTACTGACATTGGTGGAGAAATTGAGCTTAACGCAAAGGTAAAACGCTTCACCACCCATGACAATCGGGTCACAGGTGTCCAATTAACTGATGGACGAAATATGACATGTGACGTTGTGGCCTCAAATGCCGATGTTATTCATACCTATAAGCACCTGTTGGGTCAGCATCCGGTCGGAATAGCCCGCGCCCGAACACTGGTGCGTAAACGAATGAGCAACTCACTGTTCGTGCTTTATTTCGGTCTGAACCATCACCACTCGCAATTAGCCCATCATACAGTTTGCTTTGGTCCACGCTATAAGGAACTCATCGAAGATATTTTTTATCATGGCCGACTGGCGGAGGATTTTTCACTCTATCTCCATGCCCCTTCTGTTACTGACCCATCCCTTGCTCCCCGAGGATGCGCAAGTTACTACGTTCTGGCCCCTGTACCACATTTGGGGACAGCTAATTTAAACTGGGATATAGAGGGGCCACGCTTACGTGACCGTATTTTCGCGTATCTGGAAAAGTACTATATGCCCGGTCTGCTCAAGCAGTTAGTCGTTCATCGTATTTTTACCCCATTTGATTTTCGTGACCAACTCAATGCCCATCTCGGTTCGGCCTTCTCCTTTGAACCGTTGCTGACACAAAGCGCTTGGTTCCGACCACACAATCGGGACAGCCGCATTGATAATCTGTACCTCGTCGGCGCAGGCACGCATCCTGGAGCAGGTATTCCCGGCGTGATTGGATCAGCAAAAGCCACAGCCACATTGATGTTAGAGGATATCGCTAGATGAATCCCGCGCTACTTAAACACGTTACTCAGATAATGGAGCAAGGTTCAAAAAGTTTTGCCAGTGTCACCCGACTTTTCGATACAGCAACACGACACAGCACAATGATGCTGTACGCCTGGTGCCGTTATTGTGATGATATAATAGACGGGCAAGAGCTGGGGAGACAAATAAGCAGTGTTGATAAGCATAGCGCCCGCGAGAAACTTCAAATGCTGCAATACCTGACGAAGCAGGCTTATGACGGTTTACCGATGACCGAACCTGCTTTTGCAGCCTTTCAGATAGTAGCTCTGAGTCATGAAATCCCTCAGCAACAAGCCTTCGAACATCTGGAAGGATTCGCAATGGATGTACTCTGTGAGCCTTACAGAACGTTGGATGATACTCTGAGATATTGCTACCATGTCGCGGGAGTAGTTGGGCTGATGATGGCAAGGGTTATGGGGATTCACGAGACGAGTGTGCTGGATCGGGCCTGCGATCTAGGAATTGCTTTTCAGTTAACTAACATTGCTCGGGACATTATTGAGGATGCGAAGGCCGGTCGTTGCTATCTTCCGCTAGAATGGCTTTCCCAGGAAGGGCTAATGCCAGACACACTTATTTATACCGAAAACCGTCCTGCGCTAGCTCGGGTAGCATCCCGGTTGATTGTAGAAGCGGAGTCTTATTATACCTCCGCTCTGACAGGGCTTGTTAGTTTACCTTTGCGTTCAGCCTGGGTCATAGCTTCTGCTCATGGTATCTATCGTGAAATCGGCATTAAAGTGCAACAAGCAGGAGTACGGGCCTGGGAATGCAGACAAAGAACTAATCGTAGAGAGAAGATTACCTTATTAATGGCCGGCGCAATGCAGGCGCTTATGTCTCGGGTGGCGACAACAACGCCTCGCGATCCCAAATTGTGGCAGCGACCTCATTAAAAATTAACTTCACTTTGTGGTAAAAGAATCTGTTTATGTAAAACAAGAGTGGCTGGCGCAAAGTAAATTATTTCCCCCGCAACCAGCCTTTTCCTGACATGCTACACTCCCTCTTTCGAAGTGCAAACCCATTACTGAGTAAGGATTAATCAGGCTCTCAATAGGCTATGATTATCATAAGGAAATATGATAATCATTTGTTTTATAAAGAAAAATATCGAAATCAGAACGGAATATCATCATCAAAATCCATTGGTGGCTCATTGCTTTGTGGAGCGGAAGGTTGAGCTGGACGCGCAGGAGCGCCGCCACCGCTGAACTGCTGAGATTGTTGCTGTGGTTGTGGCTGCTGCGGCTGTCCCCAACCACCGCCTTGTGATTGTTGGCTATCCTGGAAACTACCACCACCAGCACGACCACCCAACATTTGCATGGTCCCCCCCATGTTTACCACTACTTCCGTGGTGTAACGCTCTTGACCGTTCTGATCCTGCCATTTGCGGGTTTGCAGAGAACCTTCAATATAAACCTGTGAACCTTTACGCAGGTATTCACCCGCGACTTCCGCCAGTTTGCCAAACAAAACAACCCGGTGCCATTCAGTCTTCTCTTTCATCTCGCCGGTCTGTTTATCGCGCCAGCTTTCAGAAGTCGCCAGAGTAATGTTAGTCACTGCACCGCCGTTTGGCATATAGCGGACTTCCGGGTCTTGCCCCAGGTTACCGATTAAAATAACTTTGTTTATGCCTCTGCTGGCCATTGGGAATACTCCTGATGAAATGAATTTCTACAATTATTAAGCAACACAGTTTAACATGCGATACTAAAAATGAAACGCAGCTGCTTTAGAACAGACTTTGCGAAGCTCACCGTAATTTAATTCCGTACTTATTACATTATTTCACTTAAATACTGTATATCTAATCAGTCAACTCTGTGTAATAATAACTCACTTATTATTATTTATGCACGTATGAATAACCCGGGAAATGGTTCATGGACAACATCGAAGTTCGGGGCGCACGTACCCACAATCTCAAAAATATCAATCTGATAATTCCCCGAGACAAGCTGATAGTTATCACCGGTTTGTCCGGTTCAGGTAAGTCTTCTCTGGCATTTGATACGCTTTATGCTGAGGGTCAGCGTCGTTATGTGGAATCGCTTTCAGCTTATGCGCGCCAGTTTCTGTCACTGATGGAGAAACCTGATGTTGACCATATTGAAGGGTTATCCCCGGCCATTTCCATTGAACAGAAATCTACTTCCCATAACCCACGTTCAACTGTGGGGACTATTACCGAAATTCATGATTATCTGCGTTTGCTGTTTGCCCGTGTAGGTGAACCACGTTGCCCAGATCACGATATTCCATTAACGGCACAGACTGTTAGTCAGATGGTAGATAATGTGCTAACACTGCCAGAAGGTCATCGTCTGATGTTGCTGGCGCCGATCGTGAAAGAGCGGAAAGGCGAGCATACTAAATTGTTGGATAATCTGGCAGCACAAGGTTATATCCGCGCCCGTATTGACGGTGAAGTCTGTGATCTATCCGATCCGCCGAAATTAGAATTACAGAAAAAACATACCATTGAAGTGGTCATTGATCGCTTTAAAGTTCGTGCCGATCTGGCACAACGCTTGGCTGAATCTTTTGAAACAGCGCTGGAACTTTCAGGCGGCACCGCTATTGTCGCCAATATCGATGATAATACAGCCGAAGAGCTGATTTTCTCTGCTAACTTTGCATGTCCTGCATGTGGCTATAGCATGAGTGAGCTGGAACCTCGCCTGTTCTCTTTTAATAATCCAGCCGGGGCTTGCCCGACTTGTGATGGTTTAGGTATTCAGCAATTTTTTGATCCCGATAGAGTCATTCAGAATGGTGATATCTCCCTGGCCGGTGGTGCAATTCGTGGTTGGGATCGCCGTAATTTCTACTATTTCCAAATGCTACGTTCATTGGCAGAACATTATAAATTCGACATCGAAGCACCCTTCAATTCCCTCAGCGCCAATATTCAGAAAATAGTGTTGTACGGCTCCGGTAAACAATCCATCGAATTTAAATACACCAATGACCGTGGCGATACCACAGTGCGTAACCATCCGTTCGAAGGCGTACTGCATAATATGGAGCGCCGTTATAAAGAGACGGAATCCACCGCCGTTCGGGAGGAACTGGCGAAATATATTAGTAATCGTTCATGTATTTCCTGCCACGGAACTCGCTTACGTAAAGAAGCCCGCTACGTATTTATTGAGAATACCACTCTCCCGGAGATCTCAGATTTCAGTATCGGCCATGCGATGGATTTTTTTCAAAACATGAAACTCAGTGGTCAACGTGCGCAAATTGCTGAAAAAGTACTGAAAGAGATCCGCGACCGTCTGAAATTCCTGGTTAATGTTGGTCTGAATTATCTGACTCTCTCTCGTTCTGCCGAAACTCTGTCCGGTGGCGAAGCTCAACGTATCCGCCTTGCCAGCCAGATTGGCGCCGGTTTAGTGGGAGTGATGTATGTACTTGATGAACCTTCTATCGGGTTACATCAGCGGGATAATGAACGCTTGCTGGAAACGCTAATCCACTTACGCAATCTGGGAAATACCGTGATTGTGGTTGAACACGATGAGGATGCCATCCGGGCTGCCGACCATATCATTGATATCGGCCCCGGCGCAGGCGTACATGGTGGTGAAATCGTGGCGGAAGGCTCAGTTAAAGACATTATGGTGAGCAAAGATTCACTAACAGGTCAATTCCTGAGTGGAGAGCGTGAAATTGCCATCCCAGAGAAGCGTATTCCGGCAGATCCGAAAAAGGTGCTGAAACTGATCGGAGCGAAAGGTAATAACCTGAAAAATGTGACGTTCAATCTGCCAGTTGGGTTATTTACTTGTATTACCGGGGTTTCTGGTTCCGGTAAATCAACGCTAATCAATGATACTCTATTCCCGATTGCCCAACGCCAGTTAAATGGCGCAACCAATATCACCCCTGCTCCTTATATCGATATCCAAGGGCTAGAGCATTTCGATAAAGTGATTGATATTGACCAGAGTCCGATTGGCCGAACTCCCCGCTCTAACCCGGCAACTTATACCGGCGTATTTACACCAGTCCGTGAATTGTTCGCTGGCGTACCTGAATCACGCGCCCGTGGTTACACACCTGGACGATTCAGTTTTAACGTTAAAGGTGGGCGCTGTGAAGCTTGCCAAGGTGATGGCGTTATTAAGGTAGAAATGCACTTCTTGCCTGATATTTATGTCCCTTGTGATCAGTGCAAAGGTAAGCGTTATAACCGTGAAACACTGGAAGTCAAATATAAGGGCAAGAATATCAATGAAGTATTGGATATGACGATCGAAGAAGCTCGTGAATTCTTTGATGCAGTTCCTGCTCTGGCCCGTAAGCTACAAACCCTCATGGACGTTGGTCTTTCTTACATCCGTCTGGGTCAATCAGCAACAACGTTATCAGGCGGTGAAGCGCAGCGGGTAAAACTGGCGCGTGAACTATCCAAACGCGGAACTGGGCAGACGTTATATATTCTTGATGAGCCAACAACAGGTTTGCATTTTGCTGATATTCAGCAGCTATTAGCGGTTCTGCATCAGTTACGCGATCAAGGGAATACCATTGTGGTTATTGAACATAACCTTGATGTGATTAAAACCGCTGACTGGATCGTAGATCTTGGCCCAGAAGGAGGTAGCGGCGGCGGTGAGATTCTGATTTCTGGTACCCCAGAAGAGGTCGCCAAATGTGAGAAATCACATACTGCACGTTTCCTGAAACCTATATTGAAGAAAGAAGCATAATCTGCAAACAGGGGCGATTTAAGCCCCTTTTTTCCTGTGTTCAGTTTCCTGTTCTCTGTTTTCTGTAACGACTGTTTTCCCAGTAACAACAGGCAATTTTCGCTGCCAGTTCAGCGTTATTAAGTACCAACTGAATATTGGCAGACAAGCTACCACCCCCAGTTAACTCAGCCACTCTGGATAACAAAAACGGCGTACACGCCTTGCCATTTACTCTCTGTTCTATGGATTCGCGTACTGCCTGTTCGATAGCGGCATTGATCTCCGCTTCCGGCATGGCGTATGGTTCAGGGATCGGATTGGCAACTACTAAACCGCCCTGTAATCCAGTCTCCCATTTTACTGCCATCGCCTGAGCTATCTGTTCTGGGGAATCCAGACGAATATTGACGGGAAATGGGCTGGTACGACAGAAAAACGCTGGTAAAGAGTGAGTCTGATAACCAATCAGCGGCACACCGTGAGTTTCAAGATATTCTGTTGTCAGGCCAAGATCCAAAATGGATTTAGCACCAGCACAGACTACCGCAACACTGGTTTTCGCTAATTCCTGTAAATCCGCCGAAATATCAAAAGTCTGTTCCGCTCCCCGGTGCACACCTCCAATACCGCCGGTAGCGAAGATTCTAATCCCGGCCATTGCCGCAATAATCATGGTAGAAGCTACCGTCGTCGCGCCATTTTTTCCGGCTGCGATAACAAAAGGTAAATCACGACGACTGACTTTAGTTATCTTGTCACCTTCTCTAGCCAAAAACGCTATTTCTTCATACGACAAACCTGCTTTCATCATCCCATTGATAACAGCAATTGTTGCAGGAACAGCGCCATTTTCCCTGATTTTCTGTTCAACTTGTAGCGCAGTCTTGACATTTTGCGGGTAAGGCATTCCATGAGCAATAATAGTAGATTCCAACGCCACAACCGGTCGGTTATGCTCTAAAGCCTCTATAACTTCCGGGGAAATATCCAAATATTTATTGCTAATAGCATGATTTTTCATGATTATAATTCCAGCAGTTTTTGGACACTGCCATTTGATAGATTTGGATTATTGGTAAATTCGCAAGAGAGCGTGAGCGCAGAGCACCCTTGAGCAAAGCGAACACTTTCTGCCAGCGTCATATTTTCTAGCCAGCAGTTCACCAATCCAGCCATCATGGCATCTCCGGCCCCTGTTACATTGACAATCTTGATACTGATAGGAAGTGACCAGCCTGCCACACCATCGCTTTCACTAAAGTAGACCCCCTCTCCCCCCATACTAAGCACTAACCGCTGCACACCTTGATCATGAAACCACCGCGCCACTGCCGGAACATCGGTAGGTTGAGTGATTTTCATTCCACTCAGTGCTTCCGCCTCCAGACAATTAGGTTTTAAGGTGTGAATATAGGAAAGCCAGTTTTTAATCTTAGGTGCTTTAAATGCAGATACTGTATCCACAAATACCGGCACCGTTCCGGCATTAGTCAACAGCCAAACCAAAGCTTCTTCAGATAAATTGCAATCAATAACCAGTACGCCGGCATGTTTAATAAGATCATAATGATTCGCTAACAACGATGGCGTCAATTTTTCCAAAATATGCATGTCATTAATGGCAACCAACATCTCCCCACCGTCATCTAATAAGGAAACATATGTCGAGGTATTTTCACCATAAAGCTTATAGCAGTAGTTGACATTAACACCTGCGCATCTGGCCTGATCCAGTAAAGTGCTACCATAGAAATCATCGCCAACAACAGAAATAAGATGACATTCTTTACCTAATAAAGCGATATTTTGGGCAATATTTCTTCCTACACCACCCGGGGTACATTTTATTTTTCCTGGGTTAGAATCTTGATAAATGAGTTTATCCGATGCATAACCGCAAACATCCATATTAATAGAACCAACCGTTACTACATAATTATGATCAGATAAAATATAACCTTTCCCTTTTATATATCCCTTATTCATTAAATTCATAATATGGCCAGCAACACCAGAGCGACTTATACCTAAAATATCGGCAATTTCCTGCTGTGGGATCAACGGATCTCGTCTCAGAAGTTGTAATATTTGTTTTTCCCGATTCGTCATTTTTGGACACTTGTTTGTTCTTAAACACGCGTTTGTTTTATGTGTTAAAGGAAAAATAGTAAAGTGGGATTTTTTACTTTACAACGAAGTTGGGAGAATGATCGTAAGAGTTTATGACTGGATTATCAGCCCTATTTTATGTGATAACCATCAAGTTAAATCCTGTTGAAAAATCTTTTTTGCTGAATATTAATAATCAACCGATGTTCTATATTAGAAATAAATTCAATAAAACAAAGCACTAAGTAAATCCTTGTCGAAAGCTAACAAATGTTTGGATATACCTTGAAATGGTGAAAATTATTTTTCACCATCTGAAACATGTTTCATGAAAAATTGATCTGTTTCACATTGAAAAAACATACTTCATAGCCGAAAATATCCACGAACAAATTATATACGCTGCGATTATACCCTATGGATTTCAAGATGCATCGCGACGGCAAGGGAGTGAATCCCCGGGAGCATAGGTAACTATGTGACCGGGGTGAGCGAGCGCAGCCAACAAAGAGGCAACTTGAAAGATGACGGATATAGAATAATTTTCACGTCAGATTTCATCCTATAAAGAATAAATCTAAATGTTCATAACTCTATTACGCTTATAAACAAAAATGCTTATAAACCTCTTGCTTATATAAACAAAAATGTTTATGTTTATTTTCAAGTTAAACAAACAGGAGGAGGCAGTGAAGCAAAGCGAGTTTCGCCGGTGGCTTAAAGCTCAGGGAGCAGAATTCAAAGATGGGACTAACCACTTGAAAGTTTTCCTGAACGGTAAGCAAACCACGATGCCAAGGCACCCTAGTAAAGAAATCCCAGAACCACTGAGGAAATTAATATTAAAACAGCTAGGCATCAAATGACAGACCGGCCCCAAGGGGCTGGTTACTCGCATAAATTCACTGAGTAAAAATATGCGATATCCAGTAAAATTCGAACATGACGAAACAGGTTGGGCTGTGATGTTCCCAGATATCCCAGAAGCCTTAACAGGCGGAGATACCAGAGAAGAAGCATTAGCTATGGCGCAGGATGCTCTGGTTACTGCGTTTGATTTCTACTTTGAAGACCGGCGCGAAATACCAACACCGTCGACTAAAGGTGAAGCTTTTGTCGAAGTACCAGCCAGTATAACGGCTAAGGTTTTACTGTTGAATACGATGCTTCAAACAAGAACAAGCAACGCAGAACTTGCACGGTTATTGGGAACTCGACCGCAAGAAATTCAACGTATAGTGTCATTAAGTCATAGCACTAAAATTGACACTATCGCGAATGCGTTAAATGCCTTGGGCAAACATCTGGAACTTGTTGCCATTTAAACATCTCCATCAAATAGTCTTAAACCTTGCCACAGCAAGGTTTAAGTAACTAAATTTAAATTACAACTTCATGACCATTTATTTCGATAGCCGAATGATTATTTAATACCAATATTTATCTGTTTCAATTTTATTTTTAAAATATGATTCAAGTGTTGTCATCCATTCTTTTTTTACATCGAATGCACCATTATTAATATTATCTTCAATAGGAAGCCCTAATTTTTCTATTACTGAACCATCATCGCCCAGATCTCTAGAATACTCCTCACCAATAAACTCTTCCGTTTTTTTATCAAACCACGCAATATTTAACTTTAATCCCATAACTTACCGCATAAAAATTTTTTAATGTTACGTTCTAATCATCCGCTGCTAATAACTCACCACATTAAATTAATATTAAAAAGAAAAATAAGCGCACTATTTATAGTGCGCTTCAAGGAGGTGTTTATTTCTATCTTACAAAATTGTCGATAGCAAATCATTTACATTAAAATTTATGACCTATTTACCGCCGCAAATGTTTCAGCAATACGTGCAACATTACGATGGTTGACACCCGCCATACAGACTCGGCCATTACCGACCAGATAAACAGCAAACTCTTGGCGCAAACGATCCACCTGTTTCTGGCTAAAACCGGTATAGCTGAACATCCCGCGCTGTTTCAGAAAATACTCAAAGTTTTTCTCTGGTAATGCGGTTTTCAGAGCATCCACCAGCACCGTACGCATTTCCAAAATACGCAAGCGCATATGTTCAACTTCTGTCAACCATTGTGCCTTCAAAGCAGGATCAGTCAGTACTTTCGCCACAACCTGTGCACCAAAATTCGGTGGGCTAGAGTAGACGCGACGCACACCCGCTTTCAACTGCCCCAATACCCGCTCTTTGGTCTGCTCGTCATCACAAATAACAGACAAGCCACCTACTCGCTCACCATACATAGAAAATATTTTGGAGAAAGAGTTGCTCACCAGACAAGGCAAACCGGCTGTCGCCATAGCACGAACAGCATAAGCATCTTTTTCCATCCCATCCGCAAGCCCCTGATAAGCAAGATCAAGGAATGGCAGTAATTCTCTCTCTTTAACAATCTGAACAACTTGATCCCATTGATCATAGGTCAGATCCGAACCGGTTGGGTTATGGCAACAAGGGTGCATCACAATAATGCTTTTTGCCGGCAATTTCCTGAATGTTTCCAGCATTTCATTGAATTTTACCCCTTTAGTCTGTGTATCAAAATAAGGGTAATAGTTCACCTTAATGCCAGCCCCAGCAAAAATAGCTGCGTGGTTTTCCCAAGTTGGATCACTGCACCACACTTCTGAATCAGGGAAATAGCGATGCAAAAAATCAGCACCAATTTTAAGGGCGCCAGAACCGCCTAATGATTGAATCGTTGCCACTATCCGTTGTTTCAACACCGGATGATCTTTACCAAATAACAGTTCCTGAACCGCAAGACGATATGATTCCAATCCCTCCATTGGTAGATAAAGAGAAGCAGTCTGTGACAACGCTCTAAGTTGTTCTTCTGCGGTAGCCACCGCCTGCAATTGCGGAGTCACACCCTGCTCATCGTAATACAGCCCGATGCTCAGATTAACTTTTTCCGCACGAGGATCTTTTTGAAATTCTTCAGCTAGCGAAAGAATCGGATCACCAGCATAAGCATCAACATTCTGGAACATCAGGCTCTACTCCTTATCAGTCAGTTATTTAATAAACCATATAATCTACAACATCATTCGTCCAGATATTCCATCACCACTCTGGAAGTAAGCTTAGTCACCAGCTCGTAAGTAATGATACCGGTGCGTTCAGCAATCCGTTCCACCGGCAGCACATCTCCCCAGAGCACCACTTCATCACCCACTTTATCTGTCGCATCAGGCCCCAAATCAACCGAGATCATATCCATCGAAACTCGGCCAGCAATCGGCACTTCACGGCCATTAATATATATTGGCGTTCCCGAAGGCGCACTGCGCGGATAACCATCACCATAACCGATAGCCACAACCCCAAGACAAGTATCACGTTCACTGACCCAAGTCCCACCATAGCCAACCGACTCGCCAGCGTTATGCTTACGAACAGCAATTAAGCTCGATTTTAAGGTCATCGCGGGGATCAGGTTAAAATCCACGGCCGTTTTATCAGACAATGGCGATACACCATACATCATCAGCCCAGGACGCACCCAATCTTGATGAACTTCCGGCCACAACAAGATACCTCCCGATGCATCAATAGATTTTTCTCCCGGTTTGTCCGCACAGAAAGCCTGAAAACAAGCTATCTGCTGGCTAGTTGTATCTACCATTGGCTCATCAGCCCTGCCGAAATGGCTGACAATATTGACGGGCTGCTGTACATTTTTACAACGACTTAGCCGTTGATAAAATTCTTCGGCATCTTCCGGCCGTACACCTAAGCGATGCATCCCGCTATCCAGTTTCATCCATACTTTTACCGGATGAGATAACTTAGCCTGCTCCAGTGCTTCCAACTGTTCAATGCTGTGAACCACAGTTTCAATATGGTTAGCAACCAATACTGGCAGGTCAGCCGCATCAAAGCATCCTTCCAGTAACAGAATCGGTTTGACGATACCACCATGACGCAATGTCAATGCTTCACCAATTCGCGCTACACCGAAACAATCGGCGTCGTCCAGCGTATGTGCTGTCTCCAGTAAACCGTGGCCATAAGCGTTTGCTTTCACAACTGCAATCAGATTGCTTTTAGGAGCAAGCTCCCTTACCCGTTGCAAGTTATGTCGCAGAGCGCGGCGGTCAATAATTGCGGTTGCCGCTTTCATTCTATTCCTTAAATTTATTAATTCTTTGGTGGTTAATACTTATTCGTCGTCATAACTTGGTCCGGCATAGTTATCAAACCGCGACCATTGACCATTAAACGTTAGACGAACTGTACCGATTGGACCGTTACGCTGCTTACCAAGAATGATTTCAGCCACACCTTTCATGTCGCTATTCTCATGGTAAACCTCGTCACGATAGATAAACATAATGAGGTCGGCATCCTGCTCAATAGAGCCGGATTCACGTAAATCAGAGTTAACCGGGCGCTTATCTGCCCGCTGCTCAAGGCTACGGTTGAGCTGAGAAAGTGCAACCACCGGCACTTGAAGCTCTTTAGCCAAGGCTTTGAGTGAACGGGAAATCTCCGCAATTTCCAAAGTACGATTATCGGATAAGGCCGGAACCCGCATTAATTGCAGGTAGTCGATCATGATCAGGCTCAATCCACCATTTTCGCGGAAGACGCGCCGAGCCCGGGAACGAACTTCGGTAGGCGTCAGGCCAGACGAATCATCAATGTACATATTGCGTTTTTCCAGCAATATCCCCATCGTACTGGAGATCCGCGCCCAATCTTCATCATCAAGCTGACCGGTACGGATACGGGTTTGATCCACCCGTGAAAGGGACGCCAGCATACGCATCATGATCTGGTTGCCGGGCATCTCAAGACTAAAGATCAAAACAGGCTTATCCTGCATCATGGCTGCGTTTTCACACAGGTTCATGGCAAAAGTGGTTTTACCCATAGAAGGACGCGCAGCCACAATGATCAAGTCTGATTTTTGTAAGCCTGCGGTTTTCTTATCCAAATCCTGATAACCGGTTGAAACACCGGTTACACCATCATGAGGGCGTTGATAGAGCTGCTCGATACGCTCGACGGTTTCTTCAAGGATCTGTTCTATTCCTTTCGGCCCTTCATCTTTACTGGCCCGATTTTCAGCGATCTGGAACACCCGTGATTCGGCCAGATCCAATAATTCTTCGCTGCTCCTGCCTTGAGGATCATAACCCGCATCTGCAATTTCATTTGCAACAGTGATCATCTCGCGGACAACAGCACGTTCGCGGACAATATCCGCATAAGCATTAATGTTCGCTGCACTTGGCGTATTTTTAGATAATTCAGCCAGATAAGCAAAACCCCCTACATTATTTAGCTCCCCGCTCTGTTCAAGGGATTCCGATAATGTAATCAGGTCGATAGGATTGCCCATCTCCAGCAACCGCTGCATTTCAGCAAAAATGCGCCGATGTGGACGGCTGAAAAAATCATTGCTAGTAACACGTTCGGAAACATTATCCCAACGTTCGTTATCTAGCATTAAGCCACCTAACACAGACTGCTCTGCTTCCAAAGAGTGCGGCGGAAGTTTCAGCCCTTCCATTTGGCGATCTTTTGGTTCAGCCATTTTGTTGTGAGTTGATTTTTTTCCCGCCATGAATCCTGCAATAATCCACTGATAAATTTACAACAGCACAGAGTATACGCTATGAAGTGCCTTGAGTAATTACATATAGTTTGTAATTATTTCTGGCACATTAAAGCCTGTTTACAATGAATTCAACTACTACGTGCACACACATTCCCCCTTATATTGATGAGGTTGAGTCATGGCAAAACATATCGAATTTTCCTCTATTGGCAGCCCCGAGGTCCTGCAATATTGTGAATTCACCCCCAAAGCTCCTGCTGACGATGAAGTACAAGTAGAAAATAGAGCGATTGGAATCAATTACATCGACACTTATATTCGTAGCGGGCTATACCCGCCGGCACAATTACCAAGCGGCTTGGGCACTGAGGCCGCAGGCGTAGTGACCAAAGTGGGTTCCGCTGTGACTACCATAAAAGTGGGTGACCGTGTAGTTTATGCGCAATCAACTTTGGGCGCTTACAGTGAGGTGCATAATGTCGCGGAAAACAAAGTCGCTGTTCTGCCAGATACCATCTCCTTCGAACAAGCTGCTGCTTCTTTCCTAAAAGGGCTGACAGTCTACTATCTTCTACGCCGTACCTACAAAATCCAGTCCGGCGAACCCTTTTTGTTTCATGCCGCCGCCGGTGGCGTTGGGCTAATTGCCTGCCAATGGGCAAAAGCTTTGGGTGCAAAACTGATTGGAACAGTCGGTTCTGAAGAGAAAGTACAACGCGCTAAAGATGCCGGTGCATGGCAGGTTATTAACTATAACCGTGAAAATATTGTCGAACGAGTTTATGAAATCACCAACGGTGAAAAAGTCGGTGTAGTTTATGATTCTGTTGGTAAATCGACCTGGCTGGATTCACTGGATTGCCTGAAACGCCACGGGTTAATGGTTAGCTTTGGCAATGCATCCGGGCCAGTTACCGGTGTCGATTTGGGGATTTTAAATCAGAAAGGCTCACTGTTTGTTACCCGCCCTTCTATCGCCGGCTATATTTCAACGCGCGAAGAGTTGGATGAGGCGAGCAAAGAATTATTTGATCTGATTGCCAGCGGCAAAATTAATGTGGACGTACCAGAAAATCAGAAGTTCCCGCTAAGTGAAGCGACAAGGGCACATCAGATTCTGGAAAGTCGGGCAACGCAAGGATCAAGTTTACTGATCCCTTAATGGTGAGATAAGTGGGTTATTAACTAAGCCATGCAAGCCTAATATACCCGTTATCTTTCAAGTTGCCTTTTGTGGCTGCACTCACTCACCCCGGTAACATAATTATCTATGTTTCCGGGGATTCGCTCCCTTGCCGTTGCGATGTATCTTGAAATCCATAGGAGATAGACAGAGCAATACCCCTATTGGTAGAGCATACCTCATGCAGATAAGTAACGATAAGATTGAGGCGCTGTTATCCCTTGACCAAGCATATTTAAAGGCAAAGGCTTATCGTATTTTTTAACATTACCAATACTAATTGCGACAGCCTTTTCTCTTCCCTCAAAATAACTATCAAAAAAATCCTTCGTTGTACCTGCAAATTTATGAGTCATTTCCCATACAACGGAAGGAGAGTTAGAAATGATCTCTTTAATTTCAAACTCACCGACAATCATTCCTATCGGCATAGTTGCATATATAACAACAGATTGAACTTGATTATTCTTAAAAGCAACTTTCCTAAATTCAAATTTCTTTGAACCATCAAGTATTCTATCAACATATTCAGGCTTAATTGATAATAAAACTTTCATTAACTTCACTCAGTTTGATGATTTTATTAAATTGATCATCGGTTAATTTCATCATACCCCAATAATCACTACTGTTTAAACCAACTTCATTAATGAGTCTATCACGAATAATTCTTTTGGGTAAAGCCATATTATAAGTAAATCTTATTATGTACGGGTACTTTCTTATTTTATATTTTTCAATTAATTCATTTTCACTAAAGACACTAAATTTACTACAATAATCAATATAGCTTTCTAACGTTGAGAACTCATTAATACACCTGACTTCTTCAACAACGCAAAGTGAACTAATCACAGATCTATACCGTGCTGGCCCTTGCTTATCAGCCGTTCTATATATAACAATAATATCCCCTCTCTTCATATGAAGAACATCTTTCATTGCACATATATATATTTTATGAATACTATTAGTATGTGAAACATCCCGAACAATATCAGGTGACTCAGTGAAAAGCCGCGAATCAGGGAAAAGACGTGTATGAAATTCTGGATATATTGATAATAAATATTTATTTTTTTCTTTATTAACTATCAACGGATAATCAAGAAGAATATCACCATTTGTCAATGTTAAGTCTCTAACATATACAAACTCTATACCATTGTCTGTATGTTTTTCGCCATGCTTATATACCCGTTATCTTTCAAGTTGCCTCTTTGTTGGCTGCACTCGCTCACCCCGGTCACATAGTTTGCTATGCTCCCGGGGATTCACTCCCTTGCCGCCTCGATGCATCTTGAAATCCATAGGGCATAGAAACCATATTTTTCAAATAAGCGAATAAGGTAATCATGTTTTTCAAAAACAGTCACATAGATATTATCAACTTCCATCACTATTGCTGTATCGAATACTTTCTTTATAAAACGCTGTCCACGCAATGTCCCTTTTGATTCAAATTTAAATGTACCTATTTTAAGATGAGTATTACCAGGTAAAGGAGGATCAACATCTGAAACATTATTCTCAAGTTTTAAATAAAGAAACCCGTCTATTTTACCAGTAGTATCATACAATACATAATCTGATTCATTATTTCTAGCTTTCTTATTTAACCAATCTGGAAATTCAATATAACTTTCTTTTAATGAGTTGAAAAAAGCGTCATTATGATTGAAATAGCTGAATTTTTCATATCTTAAACTATCCATAAACATCTAGCCTCCACAAGGGTAATTTTTCGTTCTGGTGTAACAGCCTAGTGGTTTTACTAACACCAGTGCTCTTATGTTTGTATTCTAATGTTATCCAAACATAAAAGTTTTATCTTGAATAACATCTCTTCTTACAAGCTATCATTAGTTACTTACCTTACTATGAGATATTTATTTAGTATCCATTAAGCAATCAATAACTTCTGGATATCTTAGTCCTTGTCTACTGTTAATAATCATAATATATCATTATCGAAAAAATAGAAATGCCTAATGTTCATACCTTCCGTTCTGGATAATACCTAACTAACTAGTTGCTATGTACTTACTATCAGCAAGAATCACGTAAACTGGGATATTATTGCTCGGAACAGTTGTCCAGATCCCAATATGACAAAATTAATTTATTCGAACAGCATCACAATATTTAGCAAAGATATATGGATATCTATTTTTGTCCGATAATGAAAAACTAACTCGAAAAAACAGATTAAAGCACAGTAAAAAATCACGCAATATCCATAAATATTTTAGTGCTCAATTCTCATATATGACTGTGCCTTTAACAGTAAAATGAGCGGATATTACATCCGCTCAGTCACCATAGCTAACGCCTGTTCCACGACAGAAACATCCGCGCCCGGTTTATGTGCATTTTCACTAAGATGACGACGCCACTGGCGTGCCCCTGGAATCCCTTGAAAAATACCTAAAATATGACGGGTAATATGCCCCAAATATGTTCCTTTTGATAGTTCCTGCTCTATATAAGGATAAAGTGCTTTGACCACCGCAACGGTATCAACCACCGGCATTGAAGCATCAAATAATTCATGATCAACCTGTGTCAAAATAGACGGGTTCTGATAAGCTTCACGCCCAACCATAATTCCATCCACATATTGTAAATGCTGTTTCGCTTCTTCCAGCGATTTAATACCGCCATTAATAGCAATCGTTAATTGAGGGAAATCCTTTTTCAATTGATAAACTCGTGGGTAATCCAGCGGGGGAATCTCACGGTTTTCTTTTGGACTTAAACCAGAAAGCCAAGCTTTACGAGCATGAATGGTAAATATATTGCAACCACTGCGTTGCACAACAACATCAATAAAATCACATAGGAATTGGTAACTGTCCTGTTCATCAATACCGATACGGGTTTTAACTGTCACCGGCACATTAACCACATCCTGCATGGCTTTGACGCAATCAGCGACCAGTTTAGCTTCCCCCATTAGGCACGCACCAAAACGGCCATTTTGCACCCGGTCAGAAGGACAACCGACGTTTAGGTTAATTTCATCATAGCCACGTTCCTGTGCAATCTTCGCACAATGCGCCAACGCCTGCGGATCACTGCCACCCAGTTGTAGTGCTATCGGATGTTCTTCTTCGCTGTATGCCAGATAATCGCCTTTACCATGAATAATCGCCCCGGTTGTCACCATTTCTGTATATAACAGCGTTTGCTGACTTAATAAACGATGGAAATAACGGCAATGGCGATCTGTCCAGTCCAACATAGGAGCTACGGAGAAACGGTTAGGACTATATTTGACTGTTTCTCTATCTTTCTCGCTGAATTTAAACGTTTTTTGAATTTCTTTACTTTGGTGCATTGCTATACTTTTTTAGATTATTTTGGCATTCTCAGTACCCCATAAATAAGGGAATATACTGCGGAGAATGATATTAAATTACGGCCTACTATAGCATAGTGAAACGTCCCCGTACTGATGACACTATTAGGTATCGTTGACAATTGACGTTAAGAAGTATCACAGGTGATTTAATGTAGAGCCGTACAATTTGCTATCAGGAATATTTTGGGGAAACGCAGAGTACGTTGACTTTAGCGTAATTATTTCAGCTAAAGGGATAAACGGGACCAAAGTCCCATTCCTTTTACTGATATTGAACGTTGAAGTTAATAACCGCGCCACACGCTGCCGCATAACGTTCCAAGGTCTTCATACTTGCGCCAAGAGGATTTTTTCAAGCCCTTGTCGGCCTCCTTATACGCAGCGATAGACTCCGCGTCATTCAACATCAACTCCTTCAATTCGATCAGTGATATTGGTTTCATTTGAACTCCTTAAGCCTCGTATGGGCTGTCTTGATGGCTGCTGCCGGGGTTTTGTCGGTCTTCTTCACGAATGCATGTAGCAGATAGATATTCTGACCTCTTGCAAACGCATACAGTGACCGGGTAATGTTTTTATCTCCTCTACCCTTTCGAGGTTACCTGATTGTGCTCATTTTCTCCCTCAATGTGACTACACATGGTCCTTCTATTTATGTTATTTTATATCCATATAGGTATAAATCAATGCACGGAATCTCGCGTAATGAAACCTCTTTATTGGGTTGGTAGCAGTAAAAAAGACCTCCAGTCGCTTCCCGATGATGTTCAAGACATTTTTGGCTATGCCCTACATGTTGCACAGACTGGGGGAAAACATTCGCAGGCCAAGCCATTGAAAGGATTTGGTGGTGCCGGTGTATTAGAAGTCGTAGAAGACTACATTGGCGACACTTACCGGGCGGTATATACCGTTAAATTTGGAACTGCTATCTATGTTCTGCATGTATTTCAGAAGAAATCATCGACAGGGATAGCAACACCTAAGCCAGATACGGATAAAATTCGTGAACGATTGAAAATCGCAGAAGACCATGCCAGAGGAACATAATATGAACCACAATATCGAAGTCAGTAGCGGTAACATTTATGCCGATCTCGGTACGGCAGATGCCGAAGAAATGCAAGTCAAAGCACAACTTGCTACCACCATCGGCAACATCATTAAAAGCCGCCGCCTAACACAGGAAAAAGCCGCACAATTGTTAGGCATGACTCAACCCCGCTTATCTAACATGCTACGTGGGCAGTTCCGGGGGATCAGCGAGGCAAAAATGCTAGATTGCCTGAATCGACTAGGGCGGGACGTTCAGATTGTGATCGGGAAACCACGCCGAACACCCGGTAGCCTTAAAGTCGTTTTTTCTTAATACAACTTTCACAATAGCCCAATCTTCTGGGCTATTTTTATCTGTCGTGCATATACTCAAGCTCAGTTCTTGTCAACAGATCTGACTGGTACCGAACCTTTGACTACAGCCCTTTTTCGTACAGTTCCTAATCCTGCTGTCGCTCAATTAAATCATTTTAAGCTGGTTGATAATAAAAGGATTCGCCTGAAGCAACAACAACAGTTTTCTTGATGCGCCAGTGGGATAACGGCGTTGGCTTTCCCAACTTTTCACCAAGTCATAACTTACCCCGACCGCCACAGCAAAATCTTGCTGCTTCAAGCCGGTAGCTTCGCGTATTGCTTTAACATCAATTTCGGTGAAAGTATGAACATGTTCCGGTTTCGGTGTCAGCTCACCATTCTCAATTTTCACCATTTCTTCTACACTGGCCAGCAGATCGGCAAATATTTCATCTTTCATGCGATTTCTCCGCTCTTTAAGCGTGGGAGTTACTCCCCATAAATAACGCAACTAATTCAGCCCATCCGAAGATACCTCACTACACTTGTAACGACACTATCTACCGTTTCAGGCAGCAGATCGACAAATAGAATAATTATTAAGCACTACTTAATCAGTGCCAATATCATCATGGCCTTCTTCAAATTCCCATTGAATATTATATTTGTCGATAAAATAAAAATATCTTATCTTGCCCATAATCTCGCAAGTTTCTTGCTTTAAAACAGAGTTTTTTTCATCCTCCTCGTTAAAGAACATAAATTCATCACTGGTAATTTCATCTATTTTGTATGGCTTATATAATAGTGATAAATTTATCAATCTTACATCAGGAAAGTTTTTTATATATTCAAATACACTATCTATATTTTGTATTCTAAGACAAATATGCCCAATACCACCAATATCATTAGCTTCCTTTATTTCAACCCTTTTTTCTCCCGTCGGATGATGATATTCCATTAACTCAATAAAAACCCTAGTTCCAGGAATTTCCAAAAATGCCATTGATACATCAATCTGTTCAGGGTTATCAATAAAACCCGCTGACTTTGCAAAACCCTTATTTTTAAAATGAGGAAAGAATTGTCTTGGTATTGCCCCAAATAGATTTTTATAAAAGTCTATTGCTGCCATCATGTCATCTACAACGATATTAATATGACCCAATCCTTTAAAGTCTATCATTATTTTCCCCATTAGTTTATATAGAATATAATCTCATATAAAATAAAGAATAATAAAATTAGCCTACAGAAGATAATCAACAATTAAGATTTAAATTGGAAGCCAGATATACCCCCAAAAAATCAAACAGGTCAATTTTGGGGGTGGATTGAAAAACTTCGTCTATTTATTCTTCAGGTTTTTCCGGCCAATCAATATCCATTGCCTGTGAAACATCTATCCGATTAAGTATTACTCTGTATTCTTTCCATGCCAATAAAGCTATTTTCTCTTCCTCAGTTGCAATACCTAAATCAACAGCGTCTTGCAGTGGTGCAATTTGATTGGTTGCCTCAGCAATAAGTTGTTGTTTTTGGAATTCAGCATGTTGCCGTAATTCATCTTTCGTTGGCGGGGGAATATCTGCCCACTCCGGCAAACCGTTTTTATTTGCTACACGGTGTTTCCCTTCTGGAGCATGATTAGCAGCATATTCCTGATAAATATCATGACTGACTTCTATAATATCATCAGGCAATGAACCAGCAGCAATATAATTTTGTTCCAATTCTACCGGGTAGAAAGCATTAGTTTTTGCACTGTAATAATACATAGTTAGTATCCTATCGCTATCCAAAAGAATGGGCTATCCCATTTGGCATTTACCCAAGAATTTAATAAATCGAAAGATGAATTATCAATTACATTTACATAGCCAACAGATGCCCCCATAAAACCCATTTTACTTTGAATAGAATTAATATTGACGGCATAATGCGTATTGGAAAAACTAATTGGCAATTGAATACGTTCTATATGGCCAGCATCAATGACCTTAGTACGACCCCATTGGTAAATAACGCCGGTATCTCCACATTTCCACCAACCATTAACCGCTTTACTGGCAGTATTCCTATTACCTTTGGCATTAACTTGGTTATCTACTTCTTCTTTTGTGTACACCCCAATATCCACAGCATCCAGATCAATATTCTCAGATAATTCCTTACCATTCACTTGCCGAATGTTGGGCACTCTGCTATTAATATTTTCACTAAGATAATTTACTATTTTCTGAGCAAGCTTTTGCGTAACAGCTAATATGTCACTATCACCGAGTACATCTGTAAGTTGAATAACACCTTTTTGTGTTAATGAAGCACTTGGAATTTCTATTAAAGCTTTTTTCTCTAAAGCTGTATTTAATTGGGCAGTGAGCTTATCTATATCACCGTCATCCAAAACATCATCACCACATTGTGTATAAATAAAATTAGCCACCACTGATGATATGGTTGACGATTGACGCAAGACCTTATTTAATAAATCAATGGAAATAACATTGGGAAGAATTCCCATATTCAATTCCTGACTCTCTTCATATTCTTCCTGAGAAACAATATTCGCATCTGGACTAATAGAAAAGGCTTTAAAGTCATTCTTATTACTCATGAGTTCTCCTTAAGGAAAAAACTTACGTTTTCATTAAATAAGACTTTGAGTTAATGAAAATTAAAATATCCACCTGATCATCACATATACTTTCTAGATTGCATTTCAATAATAGCCTTTTTCTGATAAGGAATGATGAAATATTTTTATAACTTAGTGAAATTAACTATTTTATTATAATTTATGTATCTAATAATTAAATATTTGAAACCAAATTTATACCCAAGTTTCTCATTTACATTCAGCATCCAAAGCCTCTCGGTTTGAACTGCGCCCCAAAAACTCAGGTAAGCAAATAAAATAAGCGACCATACTTTAATCTGAACTTTGTGATGTTCCTCTCACAACAAAGAATCACCAGTTCCAATCGGCTTTATCAGCTTATAAAAACATTCTTAAGGATTTATTAGCTTGAATTATCCAGAATAGGTCTATTCTTAATATGTGGACAAATTCTATTGTCAATACTTATTAAACCTACTAAGTAAGGGAAAATTATATGCCATCAAGAAGAGACGTCATAGTTGGAGGATTAAGTCTTGCTGCTGCCGGTACGCTATCTGCTGTATCCTCAGCCAACGCTGCAACTGCTAACATAAAACTGACAGGAGCCTACAAAACAAATAGTGCAGAAAAATCCCTTGATATTATTAATCTTTATGACCTGGAAGAAGAAGCGCGTAAATTGATTCCTGCGCCCCAATTTGGCTATATCAGCGGCGGCTCAGGTGATGAATGGACTCTACGTGAAAACACCAGAGCCTTTGACGATTTCCAAATTATTCCCCGCTATCTCGCAGGAATAAAAGAGCCTGACACAACAACCGAATTGCTCGGCAGTAAAGTGGATATACCTATTTTCATTCCCCCAATGGCAGCCCATGGGCTATCTCATACGACTGCTGAATTGGGAACAGCAAGAGGCGCTGCCGATGCTGGCACACTGTTTACCGCACAAACTCTGGCTAATTCACCTCTTGAAGAGATAGGGAAAGTGAGTAATGGCCCCAAATGGTTCCAAATTTATTTTACCAAAGATATGGGCATTAACCGCGAAATGATACGCCGAGCCAAAGCAATGGGGGCAACAGCAATCGTCTTTACGGTCGATTTAGAGTGGAGTGGTAACAGAGAAACCGATAAACGTAATAAATTTGTTTTCCCACATTCATTACCATTTCCGAATATTCCAGGCGTTCCCGCAGGGGCAAGCTTATCAGAGATTACAGCGCTCTTTAAACGGGATCTTGATTTTAATGACCTGGAGTTTCTCGCCAAGGAATCAGGTCTGCCAATCATCGTAAAAGGTATTCAATCCGCCGAAAATGCTAAAGAATGTGTTGATCACGGCGCCGCAGCGATTCAAGTTTCTAATCACGGCGGCCGACAGTTGGATACTGTCCCGGCAGCAATCGCTTCATTACCGCACATTATTGAAGCTGTCGGATCTAAAATCCCAGTCTATTTAGATGGCGGCATCCGCCGCGGTACCCATGTGTTTAAGGCTCTCGCATTAGGTGCCAAAGCTGTCGCTATCGGTAGGCCCATTTTATATGCGCTGGCATTAGGTGGAGCACCAGGAGTCACTTCCGTTTTAAACCTACTTAAAGA
This sequence comes from Photorhabdus aegyptia, assembly GCF_000612035.1. Lineage (NCBI taxonomy): Bacteria > Pseudomonadati > Pseudomonadota > Gammaproteobacteria > Enterobacterales > Morganellaceae > Photorhabdus > Photorhabdus aegyptia. The sequence goes on from NZ_JFGV01000022.1 coordinate 35,754, forward strand.
TGAGCTAAAACTCTGCATGAAGTTGGCAGGATGTGCGGCCATTAAAGATATAGAGAGAAAATTTATTAATTTGATTTAACCCATTAACTAATAAAGCAAATATTGGCCCCGTTTCATTTGAAACAGGTGATTTCAGGAAACGGGGTAAATTATGTTGCCTTTAGAAATAATGGATACCATAACGAAAAAATCCGTTCTCTCACTTATTACACCATATTTCCTATATTAATTATTTATTTCCCTTTGAAATGTTCTTCAAAGGGAAACATTTCATGTAAATATTAATGGAGTACACGAGACGCTGACAGCTCAGTAATATCAAATTCATAACTTTGTTGCTCTTCCATGTTACTGCGTAAAACATCTTCTACTAATGCAGAAAAACCTGTCATCATCTGCTTTTCCATCATGACGCCTTTTGGTTCAGGCCACGGCAAACTAGCAATTGGCCAGTCACAATGTGACTTATAATAATTAAATTGTTCCAGCCGCTCTTTAGACCGATCAAAATCATTACTCCAGTAAGCATTGCCCAGCCGAAAATTTGTATAAAATTCATCAAAACTACCGAAGATTTCATAAACATAATCAGCGGTTTTCAGCATATTTTTCCATGCCATTTCCTCACTGATATAACCGGCGCAAAAACAGTTACGACTTAAAACAATCGCAAGCCACAAATCAAACCCCCACACTAATACAGGAGGGCGTCGATTAATAGGTTTGGCACATTTATGAATATAGTCAGGTGTTACTTCAACTAATTTGGCCAGCACTTTAAACATTTTCCCATCACTAAGAGCGGCATCAATCGCAAAATGTTTTGAATGTACCCCCTCCCACAAACCCGTTAGCATTTTCATATACCCTTCTTCATCAATAATTCCCCAGTCGCTATATAATTGGGATTGATGTTCTTGGGTCAGAGATAATGGAAGCAAGCAGTAACGATAGTTATCATGGGCAACCCGTGATTGTAGAGGATAATGCTCTAGAGTTTCACTCCAAAAACCTAGCCAATAGTCACTAACAATATTTAACCGTAACGCCTGGCGCTTCTCTTCTGGTAAAAGAGATAAACCTGCTTGTTGATAATAACGCCGTTGTTCCCATTCAGGCCGCTTAACAATGCGATAAATAATAACAGAGAGCAACATTACACCTAATAATGCTACACCTCCTACTTGTGCCAGAAGTAAATAATCGGCATCAGGGACAGATACATTACCTATTATAAATAAAACAATTGCTACAGATAATACAATACCCATACATACTGCAATTACAAATAAAATATTAATCAATGCATATAATGCTCTTAGAAAAGGTAACTTTCTTTTTTCACAGATAATATGCTTCATTACCTGATAGCCTTTAACTGGGAACTGTCTATAATGAGGCTGATTTTGTAAAAGCTCTTTCATCACAAATGCTTCCTTTCCGAAAATTATCTGTCATATACGATAATTCTTGTCTGTATTATCATAAACTTCAAGAAAACATTATTTTTGCTATTGAGTACCAATTTAGCCAAATTAACTCCATCAGGGGACAATCACAATGAACTTTACTGGATAATATTTTCTATTGAAGAAACATGATAACATCACAATATTATCATCGTACTGGTTGTAAGAGGCGCAATGAAATTGATTAATCAAAAAAAGTTACTGGAACAGGCCGAAGTTATTTGCCAGGCTCGTGGAGTCCGCTTTACTCCGCAGCGGCTTGAGGTTTTGCGTCTCATTTCAGAACAGCCAGGGGCAATCAGCGCTTATGATTTACTGGATTTGCTACGGGAAGCAGAGCCGCAGGCCAAACCGCCTACCGTATACCGAGCACTGGAATTTCTGCTGGAACAGGGGTTTATTCATAAAATAGAATCCACCAACAGTTATGTCCTATGTCACCATATCGAACAACCAAGTCACACTTCAGCGATGTTTATTTGTGACCGTTGTGGTTCTGTTACGGAACGAGATGGTGGAACCGTCGAATCCGCCATCCAACAACTAGCAAAAACAGCCGGGTTCAGTTTACGCCATACCATTATCGAAGCACATGGCTTATGCTCATCCTGTGAAGAGATCGAATCCTGCACTAAACGAGATGAATGCCAGCATGACCACCGCATTGAAGTAAAAAGAAACAGATAGTAAGTAAATACTTACTTTTGGTACAGAGCCAGACTGAAATAGACAACCGCAGAATCACGTTTAAGATAATCACAACGATAAATTCAACAACATGATTCTGCCGGAATATTGCAATTCTTTAACAATCTCAAAAACAACAATTTGATATTTTATTATCAAGACCAGTTGCCGCTACGAATCACCCCAACCGCCAATCCTTCAATTGTCAGGCTCTGCTCACGCAAATCCACCACAATTGGCTTAAATTCAGGGTTTTCTGCCAGCAATTCAACTCTGTTTCCAGTCTGTTTAAAACGTTTTACCGTCACTTCATCTTCAATGCGAGCAACAATAATCTGCCCATTACGAACATCTTGTGTTTTATGCACGGCCAACAGATCACCATCCATAATCCCAACATCTTTCATAGACATGCCGCTGACCCGCAACAGGAAATCTGCACTTGGCTTAAACAGTGCCGGATCAACCTGATAATGACTTTCAATATGCTCCTGTGCCAACAGTGGTTCACCTGCGGCGACACGGCCAATTAACGGTAAACCAGATTCTTCAACCAGCAAACGGATACCTCTAGATGCCCCAGCGACAATCTCTATCACCCCTTTACGAGCCAATGCTTTCAAATGCTCTTCAGCCGCGTTAGGTGAACGAAAACCAAGACGTGCTGCAATTTCAGCACGCGTTGGCGGCATCCCCGTTTGCGAAATATGGTCACGCACCAAGTCATAAACTTGCTGCTGCCTTGCGGTAAGTGCTTTCATTTCGTCCCCTGTTTGTTTATACAGTCAATATGTGAGTATATACAGCTAAATAACGATTGGGAACCTACCAGGGTAGAAAATTAGCCAATTATAATATAATACCTAACTATTAAACTAAATCATGCCATAAAATAGCGCCAAAGGATGGTCCCCCAGACAATTAACGACAGAATCATTGTTAGAAAGACAGCCGCCGATCCCATATCTTTCGCGCGACCGGACAGTTCATGGAACTCACTGCCAATACGATCAACCACGGCTTCAATAGCACTATTCAGAGTTTCCATAATCAACACCAGCATCACTGAACCAATCAGTAAAATGCGTTCAATTGCGCCGATATCCAGATAAAATGCAACCATCATAGCCAATATCGCTAAAACTATTTCCTGACGGAAAGCCGCCTCATTTTTCCATGTTGCCCGAATGCCCTTCACCGAATATACGATCGCTTTAATGATACGGGTCAAGCCCTTGGATTGATTCGCCATAAATTATTCACACCAAATGTAAGGTTATTTGACACTTTCCCCTTTTATTATTGTCTTAACACAACAGATCTCAACATCTGTTTCTGGTATGCTGGCAACGTGTTGCTAACAAGAGGCTTCAAGATATTTATGTCAAGTTGGCGTAAAATATATTATAAATTATTGAATTTACCACTAAAAATACTGGTAAAGAGCAAACTTATCCCCACAGATCCTATTACCGAATTGCGGCTTGATACGACACGCCCGATTCTGTACGTGCTGCCGTATCATTCCAAAGCAGACTTACTGGCATTACGTCAGCAATGTCTTGAACAGGATCTGCCGGACCCATTAAATTCACTGGAGATTGGTGACACTGAACTTCCTAGCTATGTATTTATCGATAATGGCCCACGTGTATTCCGCTATTGTGCGCCAAAGCAGGAATCCGTGAAAATTTTCCATGATTACCTAGATCTTCATCGCAATAATCCAAATCTGGATATCCAACTGCTGCCAGTTTCTGTCATGTTCGGCCGTTCCCCGGGACGCGAAGGGCAGAGCGCTCCACATTTGCGGCTACTCAATGGTATCCAAAAATTCTTTGCCATTCTCTGGCTAGGCCGAGATAGTTTTGTGCGCTTTTCAAACACAGTATCGCTACGCTATATGGCAACTGAGCATGGCACTGACAAGACGATTGCCCATAAGCTGGCTCGCGTGGCACGAATGCACTATTCACGTCAACGCCTGGCAGCCGTTGGGCCACGCCTGCCGGTTCGTCAAGAGTTGTTTAACAAGTTACTGGCATCGAAAGCAATAGAAAAGGCGGTCTCCGATGAGGCCCGCAGCAAGAAAATCTCACATGAGAAAGCCCGACAAAATGCCATTAATATGATGGAAGAGATTGCGGCGGATTTCTCTTATGAAACGGTACGGCTGTCAGGCCGCGTACTGGGTTGGACCTGGAATCGCCTGTATCAAGGGATCAATGTTCACAATGCTGAACGCATCCGCCGTCTGGCACAGGATGGCCACGAACTGGTTTATGCGCCCTGCCACCGTAGCCACATGGATTATTTGCTGCTCTCCTATGTGCTCTATCATCAAGGCTTGGTGCCGCCCCACATCGCCGCTGGCATCAACCTGAATTTTTGGCCGGCAGGGCCAATATTCCGCCGCCTTGGCGCATTTTTCATCCGCCGCACGTTTAAGGGTAATAAACTCTACGCCACGATATTCCGGGAATATCTAGGTGAGTTATTTGCCCGAGGTTATTCTGTTGAATACTTTATGGAAGGCGGTCGCTCCAGGACTGGTCGTTTACTCGATCCCAAAACGGGTACGCTGTCCATGACGTTACAGGCGCTGTTGAGAGGCGAATCACGCCCAATTACCATTATTCCGATCTATATCGGCTACGAACATGTGATGGAAGTTTCCACCTATGCCAAAGAGCTGCGTGGCGCAACCAAAGAGAAAGAGGGCTTTTTCCAGATGATACGCGGTTTGCGCAAACTTCGTAATCTGGGGCAAGGCTACGTCAACTTTGGCGAACCCATCCCGTTGATCCAATACCTTAACAACCATGTTCCTAGCTGGCGCGATTCTATTGATCCAATAGAATTCCATCGTCCCGAATGGTTCAATCCGACAGTCAGTCAACTGTCTGAAAAGATTATGGTAAGCATTAACAACACTGCAGCGGCTAACGCGATCAACTTATGTTCAACTGCCCTGCTTTCGTCACGTCAGCGAGCGCTAACTCGTGAGCAACTGCTTGAGCAACTGGATTGTTATATACAGCTCATGAGCAATGCGCCCTACGCTGCCGATGTCACTGTACCAAAGAAAACCGCAGAGGAGTTGTTAGAACACGCTCTGCAAATGGATAAGTTCGAGGTAGACAAAGACAGTATGGGCGACATTATCATTCTGCCGCGTGATCGGGCAGTTTTGATGACCTACTACCGCAACAATATTCAACATCTCTTAGTACTGCCATCGCTGATTGCCTGCATCGTGATTCATCATCGCCGCATCAGCCGCGAAGCGTTGTTAAACCAGGTCGCGATCATTTATCCACTCCTTAAAGCCGAACTGTTTATGCGTTATAGCAAAGCAGAGTTGCCAGAAGTGGTTAATACGCTGATCAACGAACTGACCCGCCAGTGCCTTATCTGCAACAAGGAGCATGGCATGCTGGTGCTTAATCCAGCACGTATCCGCCCCCTGCAATTACTGGCAGCCGGTGTCCGTGAAACACTGCAACGTTATGCCATCACCCTCTCTTTACTGAACGCCAACCCAATAATCAGCCGGGGAGCGCTGGAAAAAGAGAGTCGAATGTTAGCGCAACGTCTGTCGGTATTGCATGGCATCAACGCACCTGAATTCTTTGATAAGGCGGTATTTACTACGTCAGTAAATACACTACGTGAAGAAGGTTATATCAGTGACAGTGGCAATGCGATTACAGCAAATACCCACGATCTGTATCAGGTATTGGGTGAACTGATGTCACCTGAGATTCGTCTTACGATCGAGAGTGTTAGTTTGCCGCCAGAGCATAACGATACCGAAGAGAGTGCCAAGGAAGGATAATCTTCTTAAATACTGGTGATAATGGTTATTCACATTATCACCAGATATTTCAGACATAGCTGAAAAAAATGCCAAGGAATAACACCAAACCTACATAGTTATTATTGAGGAATGCCTGGAAACACAGTGTTCTTTCCCGGTCGGCGATCAGTTTCTGCTGATAAATAAATAGCGTACCCGCAAGCAACAGTGACCAATAATAGATACCGCCCAGATTCATCATATAACCCACCAGCGCCAGCACCAGTAACATAGTCAATTGCAATAACCCTATAATCAATTTATCGAAACGACCAAACAGGATAGCTGTGGACTTAACACCAATTTTTAAATCATCGTTTCGATCGACCATCGCATATTGTGTATCATAAATAACCGACCAGAAGATATTAACCAGGAATAATAACCAACACTCTAGTGGTAAAGACTCACTAACCGCAGCAAATCCCATAGGAATAGCCCAACCGTAAGCTGCCCCTAGCACAAACTGAGGAAGATGACTAAACCGTTTAACAAAGGGGTAAAACCAAGCCAGAACCAACCCAACAACTGACAACCCGATCGCCATTTTATTCAAGGTCAGCACCAGCCCAAAAGAGATCAGCGCCAGCACGACAAACAGGATCTTACTCTCTTTCTCGCTGATGGACCCACTCGGCAGGGGACGTGCTTTTGTGCGTTCAACATAACCATCAAACTTTCTGTCAGCAAAATCATTGATTACACATCCCGCTGCACGCATCAGAAACACACCGGCAGTAAAGACCAATAATATGTGCATATCCGGAATCCCTTTCCCGGCCATCCACAAGGCCCAGAAAGTCGGCCACAACAACAATAATGCACCTATAGGCTTATCAATACGCATTAAACGGCAATAGGCCAGCCATTTACTTTGCGCCATACTTCCCGCCACTTCGGTTTCCCCCTTTTAAATTTTACCTTTATATACAGGTGATTCAGGTAAAAAGACTTCGGTTAATAATAATGGCTTGCCTGATAACCTTAGCAATGATCGTCTTGCCCAACGGTTTACCTGCTGCCCCACATGAATATAGTCCCGCGTCAATTTATTACCACTAAAAAGATACCGTCCCAGCGGGACTGTTCCTAAATCAACCAAACTTTCATCAGGGCCTGTTAATGTTGCTTCTGGGATTAACGTCCGCCCCAATAGCCAGGGGATATTATCGCCACACAGCACGATCTCACGCAGCCAATATCTTTGACTCGTTGGCAAACACTCACTTTCATCAGAAAGTTGTTCGGCGGTAATAAAACATTCTCTGAATGGTATGATACACACACGATTACAATATTGCTCAAAACGGCGAGTCATTGAGCCCAATTCCATCAACCAATCTAAAATCTCATCAGACAAAATGGGCGAGTCCACCGAAAGCCACTGAATAGGCTCCGTTGTTAATATTGAGTCAGTTAACATACGATTTTCCATTAGGACAAATTTCTTTTATCCGACAGTACAATTGATAACCGTAGAGAATACCACGTTGTAGGTATACAGAATAAAAAGTTATAACGGATTCTATAAATATTGTTGAGTAAAAATAAGCGAATTATGATGAACATAATTCGCTTATATCGATTAAATTCCTGACTCAGAATAAGTGACTAACGCCATGCTTTAAAACGATTAATCAACCCATTTGTCGAACTATCGTGGCTGATAACCTCTTCACTATCCTCAAGCTCCGGCAAAATACGGTTAGCCAATTGCTTACCCAATTCAACCCCCCACTGGTCAAAAGTAAAGATGTTGAGAATCGCCCCTTGTACAAATATCTTATGTTCATACATGGCAATCAACGCCCCCAAACTAAATGGGGTAATTTCACGTAACAGAATAGAATTAGTCGGGCGATTTCCTTCAAACACTTTAGATGGCGCAACATGTTCAACTTCAACCGCACTTTTACCGCTAGCAACAAATTCAACATCCACCTGCTCACGAGATTTACCAAAGGCTAATGCTTCCGTCTGAGCAAAGAAGTTAGATAACAATTTGCTGTGATGGTCGCTCAATGGGTTATGGCTGATGGCTGGCGCAATAAAATCGCAGGGGATCAGTTTAGTTCCCTGATGAATAAGCTGATAGAACGCGTGCTGACCATTTGTTCCAGGCTCTCCCCAGATGATTGGGCCGGTTTGGTAATCCACCGGATGACCATTACGATCGATATATTTACCATTGGATTCCATATTGCCTTGCTGGAAATAAGCCGCAAAACGATGCATATATTGATCGTATGGCAGAATCGCTTCAGTTTCCGAGCCAAAGAAATTGTTGTACCAAATACCAATTAACGCCAGCAATACAGGAATATTCCGCTCAAATGGGGTATTGGCAAAGTGCTGATCCATTGCATGCGCCCCACTAAGCAATTGTTCAAAATTTTCAAACCCGACAGAAAGTGCAATAGACAAACCAATCGCTGACCACAATGAATAACGGCCGCCAACCCAATCCCAAAACTCAAACATATTTTTGGTATCAATACCAAATCGCTTAACTTCCGGCTCATTTGTAGAAAGCGCCGCAAAATGCTTTGCAATATGCCCTTCATCACTCGCACTTTTTAGGAACCAGTCACGGGCAGAGTGAGCATTGGTCATCGTTTCCTGAGTAGTGAACGTCTTGGAAGCAATGAGAAACAATGTCGTTTCCGGGTCAAGCGCTTTCAAAGTCTCCGCTATATGGGTTCCATCAACATTAGAAACAAAATGCATATTCAAGTGATTCTTATAAGGTTTCAGCGCTTCCGTCACCATATAAGGGCCAAGATCTGAACCACCGATACCAATATTCACCACATCAGTAATCACCTTACCGGTATAACCTTTCCACTCGCCATTAATCACACGCTCACTGAAATCTTTCATTTTTGCCAACACCGCGTTGACCTGCCGCGTAACATCATCTCCATCAACCACAATCGGGGTGTTGCTGCGATTACGTAGTGCAATATGCAGTACAGCGCGATCTTCAGTACGATTAATTTTCTCACCAGAAAACATACTGCGAATAGCCTCGGCAACATCCGTCTCTTTAGCAAGCGCCTGTAACTTTTCTAATGTCTCCGTTGTGATGCGATTTTTTGAAAAATCCACCAGGATCTGGTCATCGAATGTCGCTGAGAACTTAGCAAAACGATTTGGGTCCTGTTCAAACAATTCACGTATGTGAATATCCTTTATCTGCGCAAAATGCTGTTCTAACGCTTTCCAAGCTGAGGTTTGACTAGGATTGATATTTTTCATAGCTATGCTCTCTATCAACTGGCTGTAATTAATTGGGAGTAAAGAAAGATTGTAACCTGTAATTCTATGATTCGAGCCTCTTTTCCTTTAATCGCTGATATTGGTCAAAACGATTAAGTTTTTCTAGTTCTATTTACTGAGGTGTATACCTTATAGATTTCAAGATGCATCGCGACGGCAAAGGAGCGAATCCCCGGGAGCATAGCAAACTATGTGACCGGGGTGAGTGAGTGCAGCCAACAAAGAGGCAACTTGAAAGATGACGGGTATATAAAAAATAATTGCCTCTCTCGACTATCCTCAATTTATTTTATGATTCTTATCGCGTCATGAAAGATATTGATGTCACTCTTCACCCCGTTGACTCAAACCCGTTAACCCGATATTTCTAAAAGACTATCCAGTTAACAGAAGGTTATCGCAATGAGTGCTGTTTCATCCCAATGCCCTGAAATTGGCGGGCATATAGTCGCAAAATTTGGTGGTACCAGCGTGGCAAATTTCGATGCCATGAATAACAGTGCAGATATCGTACTGGCAAATAAAGCAGTACGTGTGGTTGTGCTGTCTGCTTCCGCCGGTATAACCAACTTATTAGTTGCATTAGCGGCAGGCTGCGATGCAGATAAGCGGGTTGACTATTTGAAACAGATCCACGCCATTCAATACGCAATTATTGATCGCTTGCATGAATCCGATACTATTCGTCAAGAGATTAATCGTCTACTGGAAAGTATTAAAACCCTTGCTAAGGCCGCATCTCTGGCAACCTCTGCGGCTCTGACAGATGAATTAGTCAGCCACGGTGAACTGATGTCCACACGATTATTTACCGAATTGCTTCGCCAGCGTGGTAAAGATGTCGAATGGTTTGATATACGCAAGGTAATGTATACCAATGATTATTTTGGCCGTGCAGAACCAAACCATGAACAACTTCAATCGTTGGCAACAGAACATCTCTTACCACAACTGAAAAATACCCTGGTTGTCACCCAAGGCTTTATTGGTCGTGAAGAGAACGGTCGTACCACTACACTGGGGCGCGGTGGCAGCGATTATACTGCGGCGCTCTTGGGAGAAGCCCTTGGCCTGAAACGCGTTGATATCTGGACAGATGTTCCGGGCATTTACACCACTGACCCGCGAGTCGTTCCAACCGCCCAACGAATTGATCAGATTGCCTTTGATGAAGCGGCGGAAATGGCAACATTTGGCGCCAAAATTCTACATCCGGCAACGCTGTTTCCTGCTATTCGCTGTGGCATTCCAGTATTTGTCGGCTCTAGTAAAAACCCACAGGCTGGCGGTACGCTGGTCTGTGATACCACAGAAGCCCCCCCACAGTTCCGCGCTATTACCCTGCGCCAGAAACAGACGTTACTGACATTACACAGCCTGAAAATGCTGCACGCACAAGGATTTTTGGCCGAAATATTTACTATTCTGTCACGTCATAATATCTCGGTGGATTTGATCACCACCTCGGAAGTCAATGTGGCATTAACACTCGACACCACTGGCTCCACCAGCACGAATGGCAGCCTGCTGACCAATGCGCTTATGACGGAGCTTTCGACACTGTGTCGGGTTGAAGTGGAAGAAGATCTAGCGCTGGTGGCAATTATTGGTAATCAGCTTTCCCAAACCAACGGATTAGGAAAAAAGGTTTTTAGTGTGCTGGAAAGATTCAATCTCCGCATGATCAGTCATGGCGCCAGTAACCATAACCTGTGCTTGCTTGTTCAAGGCAAAGATGCAGAACAAATTGTTCAAACCCTTCATCAGCGTTTGTTTGAATAAGTATAGTTTTTCAGGTAGTTAATATCCCATTCAGTCTTCTGGCTGAGCGGGATATTACAATAAATCCATCATTTTACTCCCTAATCATTTACTGTGTAGGGATCTCAGTACTGACTCTCATGTTAAAAGAGCAATAAACATCTTCTCAAGTGAATAGAAATAGCCTATCTCTAAAATAAAAAATGGCTGCTATAGCAAGGCTAAACAGATCTCCATAATAGTAGTACCCTCTCTTTCTTCATTCCCTTTAGTGCGGAAATGCAGATTCACCGGAAGGATCATGAAAATTCCTTTTAATTTTACTATTTATTTTTAAATAGCTTTCTGTTGAAAATCCCAGTGTGAATTAGTCGGCATTTTTATTTACACATTTAATTATATTGAGGGATAGTAAATCATAGGGTATTTTAAAAAGAACATTATTTTCTCATTTATTAGTAAATTGTACGCAGAACAATCATATTATCTTGATAAAAAAAGGACTATCAATTAGTATGCATCACGATTAAAACTGAGATATTGATATCCCATACTGTTTAATAACATATGTAAAATCAATCAAACGAACTGAAGGAATAACAGTTATATTAGCAAGCAAATATACTTTAGCTTGTGCGGTAGCTATTATTTTTTCTAGCCATCAAGCAGTACTTATTATAAATAAATCATACAAATACAATCTTGGTATAAAAGGATAATATATGGAACTTGAACAGCAAATATTATCGATAGTCAACAAAATTGCCAGAAAAAATGTTGAATTAGATGATGAGCTTTTGAAGCAAAATTTAATAGATTCAATTACTACAGTCGATCTCATCCTGGAATTACAAGAGGAATTCGATTGCTACATATCAGCAACTGATGCTGAATCTATTCTCGAAACCCCTAAGTCAATTATCCACTATTTAAACAGCTTGAAATGATGTTAAAAAAGATATCTATTAATATCGCAGCGTTATTATTCGCAGCAATTATTTTTTCATCCATTATAGTATTTATTAATAGTTTCCATGCGAAAATAGTAGAATACAAATATATTGAAGACGATAATAAATCGATCAACTATATACCTACTATTACAGATCAACACAATGCCATTGACTTCCCAAAAGAAAAATCATTTGAATACGGTTTTAAAAATAATCATGTCATTTTATTTGGATCTTCCGAATTAACCAGCAGAGCACATAAATTCATTCCATATAATTTTTTAACAAAAAATTTAAATATTCCGACAATAGGTGTTGGTAAAGCGCATTTTGAGTTATTAGCAATTTATGGTTATTTATCAGCTTATCAAGAATATTTAAATAAAGATAGCAGAATAGTCATTATCCTATCGCCGGGATGGTTTGAAAAAACAGATCTGCTGCCACAAGCATACAATTCTCATTTCCCATCCTATATCGCCAATAAACTCGCAAATGATGAGAATGCAAAAAATATATTTTCCAACTATCTCAATAAAAACAAAAATGACTTTAAAAATTTAAACTCCACCCAATTAAAATTAATTTATAAAGACAATATAATAGTATCATCAGTTACAAATTCTTTAAATTACATAGCAGACGCAAGAGTAAACATCCAAAACATAATAAACGACAATCATAAAATTAAAGTTGAAAATATTTATGTATCTCATGAATATCCTTTAATGAAAAAACAATTTGAAATCGCTAATACCGAAGTTCAATGGCTAAATCTAGCTAATGATGCTAAAAATATTGAACTTAACAATATGAGCAAAGAGACGCAATGGGTAAATAAAAAATACTATGAAAAGTATGTAAAGGATAAAAAAAGTAAAAAAGCATTCCCTAACGGAATCAATTACAGCAAAGAAATACATGCCCTTGACAACTTATTAAATTTATTGGCGAAATATAATGTCGATGCTCTATTTATTATGCAGCCATTAAACCCTTATGTATACACAGATACAAATAACTTTAATCCCGTTGAAAATATTATATCAGAGAAAGTAAAATCTCATAGCATGGGATATTTAAATCTTATTGAAGAACAATATCAACCAGGAGTATTAACTGATATTATGCATATGGGGGAATATGGTTGGTTATTAACTGATAAAGCTATTGTGGAGCATTTTGCTAAATGAAATATTTTATAAAGGCTTTTTTATTATATTTTTTTCTAATGCTTACCTTATTTTATCATTCTGATTCTATCGTCAATGGTAGCAGTGAAGTTAAAGTAAAATATGAATATCAGCAATTTTAGAATAGAAAAGGCATAAAAAGACATGTTTGCAAATTTTAACTTTTTCATTTATCTATTTTCAGCCTCAATTGTTTTTTCTTTATTCTTTCTATTTTTTAATAAAAAAATAAATTCTAAAATTGCATTAAGTATATTTTCTATTATCTGCTGGTGTATTATTTTTAGATATAAAATTTATATACCTATAGCATTATCTATTTATTTCTATTTAATAACTTTAATTTTCAAAAAGAATATAATTAATAAATTAGTATCTTCTCTGCTAATAATTTCACCTTTATTTTTAGTAAAATTAAATTTAGAATTTAGTCATCTACTTAGCGTTATCGGTTTATCCTTTTTTACATTCAGGGCTATAGATGTCATTTTATTCTCTAGTAAGAAACAGAAAATAGTAATTTATGAATATTTTTCCTATTTATTCTTACCATTAGTTTGGCTGGCTGGCCCTATGTATCGATGGAACAGCTTCAAACGTGATTTATTTGAATTACAAGCGCCAGTCTCTTTAGAAAAATGGTTTGCCGGTGCTGGACAAATATTATATGGCGTAGTTCAGAAATTTTTATTCGCAGCCCTTATCTATAATGTATTTTTATCTGACTATATCAATAAAGACACTATTGAATCATACTTAGTAGTTGCTATAAGTTATAGCTTTTACTTATATTTTGATTTTGCAGGTTATACCAATATGGCTTGTGGCGCAGGCAAGCTATTTGGCATAAACTTACCTATTAATTTCCATTATCCAATTTTAGCCAAAAACCCACAGGACTTTTGGCGTAGATTTCATATTAGTTTATCTGAATGGTTAAGAGACGTCATATTTATGCCATTATATAAGATGCTAATGGAGAAAGAATTTTTCAAAAATCATAGACTTTTTGCCCAGAATATCAGTATCTTTATCACATTATTTTGTATGGGTATTTGGAATGGACTAGAACTTAATTACATTATAAGTGGTGCTTTATTTGGTTCTTACTCAGTAATGCATAACTGTTTAATTAATTACACCAGAGATAAAGGAAATATCACTAATATCCTAAATACAAAGATCATATCTTTCTTTGGCAGACTGACAACGTTAACTTTAATTTGTTTTTCTTTATATATTTTTAGTGGATACAGTTTTATAAAATGAAATATCTCAACGAATATAGCGAATCAAACTTTGATTTATTCATTAACGATAGAATTATAGCGCCTTCTCATCCAGACACCCCCGTCATCGTGGGTTCAGATCAAGTCATTTATTGGCGTGATTTATATGATGAAATTAAAAAGTGGCATTCTAAATATTTAGAATTAAACTTACACCGCAACACGCCTTTGATCTTATACGGACACAAAGAAGCTAATTTTTTAGTTTCAATTTATGCATGTATAACCTATAAGATCCCATTTATTCCAATCGATATAATTTATCCAATACAACGCTTGTTAGAAATTGCATCACTATCCAACACGCCTTATTACTACGATGTAATTAACAATCAATTCAAAACGACAAACGTTGATTATATTGAGTTTGATGAAGATAATGTTGCCTATATCATGTTCACATCCGGTAGCACAGGAAAACCTAAAGGAGTAGTCATTGGACGTGAAAGCGTTTATGATCTTATGCGATGGATGTACAATGATTTCAAACTTGGTGAAAAACCTGTTTTCATGAATCAAGCGCTATTTAATTTTGATTTATCCATGTATGAAACATTTGGCACATTGGTATACGGTGGCACATGTATTTGCATTTCTCAAGAAACAACAGTTGATTCTGAAAAATTCTATCAAGTTTTAAATCATTATCAACCGACAGTATGGGTTTCCACACCCTCTTTTTCCTATAAGCAGTTGCTATCGCAAAATTTTAATTATTCCTTTTTAAAAAATCTAAAACATTTTCTATTTTGTGGTGAAATCCTAAGTAAAAGTCTCGTTAAGCATTTAAGGAAAAGATTTCCATTTGCAATTATCTATAATACTTACGGTCCCACAGAAGCTACCGTGGCAACAACGTTAATTGAAATTAGCGATCAACATCTCCATTCTGATATGGAATTATTGCCAATTGGAAAGTCAAGATCAGGTTCTACTCTAACATTAGAAAATGACGAAATTGTCATCTCTGGCGCTCATGTTATGAGAAAATATATTGGCGCCAAAGTGGAAGACAATAATAGATTGACAATTAATCAACATGGAATGAGAAGTTTTCGAACTGGAGATATCGGCAAATTAATTGACAATATCTGGTATTGCTTTGGCAGGAAAGATAACCAAATAAAACTAAATGGATATCGTATTGAGCTACATGAAATTGAAGAAAGGCTGATGAATCTTCCTATCGTTGATAGCGCTGTTGTTTTGCCATTAAAAAAAGAAGATGGTTCTATTGTTCGCTTGGTTGCTTTCTGTAAATTCAAAACCATTATTGATAAGGAAAATTTAGTTAACCTTCTTAAAAAGAATTTACCTTCCTATATGATACCCAGTGAATTTATCAATATTGATAATTTTCCAGTCACCAATAACAGTAAAATTGATACAAAATCTTTACTGTCAAGATATAACAATAATGAATGTGAAATTATAAAATAATTAACATAAAGCCGAAAATAAAAAGAAAAACAATTTCAAATATAGACGCTCAGTAAAATAGATTTACCATAGAAAATATATCAATATGACAGGTGATCAGCCAAATATTTTTAGCCCCGACTGATCACCTGTTACCTAACATTAAGAAAAGGCTAAATACTATTAGTCGTTCGCAATGTTGACCATAATGCTTTCATAGCTTTTCCTCTGGGGAAAGCAATATATTCCGGTTCAATTAACGACGGCCGCCAGCTCATTTTATATTGACGTTGCGAAGCAGCTGGATAAACAATGCCGCCTTTTGATGACAACCATTTGGCAATTTTATAAAAGATCGCCGAGTCATTAATGTATCCCTCCTCGCCGAACTCCACCAAAGGGGTGAAGCCCAAATGTAGGTAGGAAACTACCCCCTCTTTCAGGAAGTCATTAATCGCAGTTTCATTAATAAATTGCATCGTGCCGTCGGGTATACCCGGTTTTTTTCGAGATAGGTTATGAAACCATCCCGATGTCTCCCCCCAAGTGTAACTATAAACAATATATGCCTGAATTTGTTCTCCCTGTGTTGCAATATAAACTCTGTGCTCGCCTGAATTCACTTCTACGGTGTTAAAATCAATCACCAATTTTTTCAGGACCTTCGCATGTTTTTCTTTCAACCAAAGCTGATTAATATGTTCTAGTTGTGGTTTAAATCGATAATATTCCTCTTGCGAGCAGATCTCTCGAACGGAAATCCCCGCTCTTCTGGATTTACTGATTTTATTTCTAAGCTGCTGAAACCGTTTGCCTTGCATATTATATCCATCAAGACTCAATGAATAACTCGCGCCAAGCTGGTTCACAGAAAAACCATTATTTTTCAACAATACAAAATCACTCTCATCACCGTGCAGAAAAACCGGGAAAGCCCGCTTTTCTCTGGTGAAGTTGAGAAAAGAGTGTAAAAGCGCAGCTCGTTCTTCGACAGGAGCCAAAATACCGCCTACACACATATGCAGATTTTTGTCCTGGAAAAAACCCATAGCCCCCCTTTGATTAGTAAACCAATATGTTTCACTATTGAACAACAGGCTACTCAATGGGTGCTTCGCATAGCAAAGCATTTTTCTGAGATGACTGTTGCCAAGAACATCTTGAGCGTTCCCGGTGGCAATAATCTGAGGAGCATCAAGCAACATGCTCATAACGCTCACCTTGATTATTTCGGGAATACTGGACAGGGATGAACCCATGCTTCCTGGCGATATCCCGAATCGCCAATGCATCATTATAATCAATAGATTTACCGATGCTTTGATGAACACTCACCCCTTCAAGCGCCACAGCGATAGTCTCTGATAAACAGGCGAGATTTACCCCCGCAGGTACATCGATCACGTTGCTATCGCTATAGGTCACTTTCTCAGGCTGATAGACCAACCCCCCTTCGTAAATTTGACGATTGCCGTCCCGAATGAAATCGAAAGGTCTGGCCGCATCAAAAACGATAGCGGAATCTTTCAAGTAATGTGTATTCAAGAAAGGCTTTCCTTCACTCGTTGCCGAGACGATAAAATCAGCCTGATTCAAGGAATGTTCATAACTCTCTATCGCTTCCAAACCAAAGGCACCAACAACTTCAAGAACTTGCTGATGTAATACTTGTGCATCTGTCACCCCCGGATTTTGTTTAAAAAGCCATTTTCTCATCTTATCCATGACTGAATCTGGCTGGATAACATCATGAGTCCTTAATACCGAGGAGAGCAGTGCTTTAGTCAGTTCAGAGAGCAATACGCGTGCTTTATTTGGACGACTAACCAAAATAATCCGGCCAAAGTTATGCGCTAAACCAATGACTGAAAGCCTGCCTACGGAGCCTCTGGCGCCTACTACCGCCAATGTTTGCCGGGATGCATTTTCTGTCAACATTGAGCGTATCCCCTCAATCACCGCCATCGCTGTCAGAGAGTTGCCATTAGTCAATATCCTGCCCTGCCGATTATTCACCAAACTATGACCACCGTTAGTAATAACCGAGGTGTAAGCCCCTAAACCGACAATTTCAGCACCATTTTTCTCTGCCACATCAAGATATTCCTTCATCAATACCGCCCGTTCTTTCGCCGATAATGCCATCATATCTTCGGGACTGATAGGTGAGAAAAGGAGCATACCATTGGCATATGCCGCTGAACTTTCAACACCAAATTCAATAGCGACATCAGGATTAAAATCAATCGAGGAAACCTGCATGATCCAGTCACTGAGCTGTTTCTGCTGCTCCAGCGTGTAATTCTCCTTTATTGACAGGCAATAAGTGTGAGCAAGCTCATTAACTGAAGTAGTATGCATCAAGAAAGCGAATTTCTTACCCTCCACCAATCCAGAGATGGGCGCTTTAATCTGAGCAATATTATTGTTTCTTGAAATTGGATAACTCACCGAAGGTGGCGGGAGATTCGCAACAGGTATGTCTATCAAGTGTGAAAAAAGAATGTCATATCGTCCATTCTGAACCAGTTGACATACCTCATCAAAAGCCGTGAAAAACGTCTTGATATCCTCTTTGGAAACGTTAAGCGGTGGTTCAAAACGTACAGAACAAGGGCGAGACATTAACGGCATGGTGAAAAGGCCATAATATTTCAATAAGAAACTACAAATGATATAAGCCAGACCACCGCTTCTTTGACTGAAATTGATAAAGATATTGGAAGCCGCTTTGCTGTCCTGTATTTCAAGACCACGCATCAACCCAGCCCCTTGCCAGTAAAAATGCTCCGGGTATTTAGCAGACAATTGTTCAAGACATTCATCAACATAGCGGCTGACTTCTTGAATATGGGTTAACGCCTTACCATCATCTTTAGTCAAATGCTCAATAACAGCAATCCCCATCGTCGCTGCCAGAACGTTATTGGCAAAAGTAGAGCTATGTTTCCTGTCAAACTCGGATAAATAAAGCTCATGTGAATACAACATCGCGCCAATCGGCGAGATACCTGCTCCTAACGCCTTGGAAAACAGGATCACATCCGGTTTCAAAGCATAGAGCGTGGCTGCACAGAATGACCCAAGCCTACCGATACCCGTCTGAACTTCATCAAATACCGACAATGTGCCATTCCCTTTACACAGTGCCAAAATATTGGACAAGGTATCTGGTGGAATCACTTTCATTCCGCCTTCTCCTTGCACCGGTTCAATGATAAATGCGGCAAACTCCCGGCTCTCCAGCTTTCTTTTTATTTCATCTAAATCTTCACTATCAACCTGCTCATATAATTTATCATCGTAAATGAAATCGGCTTTAAACCGATGTGATCCTGTAGCGGATAATGCCGAATAGGTTTTACCATGAAAACTGCGATGCAAACTCAGAATACGCTTTCTGCCAGTAAACAGACGGGTAAATTTAATCGCAGCTTCTACTGTTTCAGCGCCACTGTTAGTAAAAGTACAGTGGGTATATTTTTCCTTATCTATTTGCTCTGCAAGCATTTCAGCTAATAGCCGTACCTTTTTGTGAATATTGGGCTGAAAGAAGATAGGTTCTTTATTTTCAGTGAATCTATTAATTTCAGCGATAGCGAAGTCAGGATTATGCCCAAATGGCAGTGCGCCATATTGAGCCAAAAAATCCTTAACAACCTGGCCATCCGATAATGTAAGCCGATTATCTTGAGCAGACTTAATGTCCAATTCAAGGCCCACAGAGCTTAATAAATTCTCACGATATTGATTAACAAACATAGTTTTCTCTCTTTTTTTAGGTGCACAAAGTCATGCTGTAAACAGCACGAAAAAATCCTTGAGTTATAAATAGGTGATTCTAAAAAGTAATTAATCTTGTTGCATGATCTGGTTAATCATTTGGAATTCTCCTATCGGATGAAATTTAAATAACTGTACTGCCAAATAGAAATTCATAATTTCTGGTGTTGTCATTACCTTAATCCCACCACAACATCGGAATATGAAACTGGCAGTTTCCTCAAGGATCTTTTCCAAGGTATAACGTAACGCGAGAATCTTATGGACGGCATTTTCATCCTGGCTAGCATAAAAGGCAATAATCAATATCTGATCGAGAATAACATTAATTTTATAATTAGCTTGAGTCAGGTTATATTTAATAGGCTGCTGTTCTACTACTTTCTCAGGAATAAAGCGAGTAAGCCCATCAAGAATTCCAGAATAAGTATTTGCAGCAAAATAATTAAATAGTGATAAACCGTAGGAAAGCAACAGCTGTTGTTCAATCCCCTTATAATGAGAAAGTCGTTTAGGTGATACTTCGGCATCCAAGAATTTGATTTCTTGATTATCACTTTCAGTCAAAATTCCCAATTTCCAAAAAGGAATAACCTTAAGATTCTGCGCCGATTTAGAAATCAGCACGACTCTCATCTCATTATCATGATCAGTATCGCTGACTGATAACACATAATAGTCGGCAATCGAAGATAGAGAACAAGGCTTCTTCGAACCATTAACAAACAGCGTTCCCCCTTTTGAATGCATTTTAAGTGATGGTGTAAAAATATTCGTTCCAGGTAGTCCCTCAGCAAAAGCAGAAGCAACCAACGCTTTTGATGCCATGACTTCATTCAATAATACGTTGCTGTCTTCGAATATATCAGGAAATTTACTGCAAGCCAGTACAATATGATTATGCATTGTTAAGGCAATCCCAACAGCGGGAAGCCACGTAGAAGCTTCACGGATAGTATTACCCACTTGATGAAGCCCATCCATACTGGATTGAGCCATCAAACGCAGGCATTGTGAGGCGGCCTCAGAACCCAATAACAATCTTTTCAATCTATCTGGTGTCAAATGTTGGTATTTCCCGCTATTCTTCCTGAGTTCTTCAACAATATTTGTCATTTTTAATTCTCCTTTGCCTATTCAAACAACGTGCTGAGTAAGGCCAATATCTACGCTAAGCCCATGTATTTAAGGCGCGACTGCTGCATCTGTTCAACCAAAGAATGAGATAGTTCAAGGCGAGATTCCACCGTAGAATCGGACAACAGCATCCCAGGCGCTAATTCATAACCTTCAATCAAGCGCAAATGGTTCTGCATACCCCGTTGATAGAACATTTCACGCTCTACAAACAAGTCATCAACAGATACCTTGTTCCATAACGCCAATCCTTCTTCTATACACTCAAGAGCCGATGGCTTTAGAGAATTATCATTTTCAAGCGCCATCTTGACGATATTTGCACACACCGTCAGATGTCTTAATTCATCAGCATTCGCTCTGGCCTGTGTCTCAGCCGCCGTAATATCAAAGGGACGCCACTTGATTTCGCTGAGTTCCGAAGTTGGCGCAAGTACGCCTTCCAAAACGACAGTAATAATCAACACACCTGCAATATAATCATTTTTCAATACCACCCATTTGTCGAAATAGGTTCTTAATGTCTCCAACATATTGGTCATTTTTCCTCGTAAGAGGCTTTCCATCTTTCCGGCCACATTGTCGATGTCCGCAAAGCCTATTCTGACCAGATGTTCTCTGAATAATTTAGCATGTCTGCCTTCATCAAATATCTGAGTCAGCATATAATCGAAGTTGATATTGTCAGGTGCCTTATCTGCAAGTAACAATAACGCTTTCGTTGCTTCATATTCCGAAATCGATTTAAAAGAAAGCTCCCGGATCAGAGACTCCCGTAAATCACCCGGCAAATAGGTTAATTTAGGATCATTGGCATAATGGCTTCTTTTTCTTTGTTCAACACTTATCTGTTCAGTGAACCACTCATCCAAACCCCAATCTTTTGCCTGCATTTCTATTTCCGATGCCTGTTTAATTAAGCTCATAATATAAGTTCCTCTCCAAATAAGTTATCTCTCTACAATGATTTATTTCAATGAACAGTGGGTTGTTTAAATATATTAATAGATAACTTAGGAAAATTTCCCAGTACACCACGATCCAGACAGATATGGACAAATAGCGCAATAACGCTGTAATTGTCCTTAAAGAACCAGATCCAAAGCAAACTAATCACACTGAGTGTGAATAAATTGTGGCAGATATTATAAATGGTATAAAAAGCTGAAGGAGGAGTTTCTTTTTTATTCAGCAAACTCCAGATCCGCCCTGGGTAATAACCAATAATATCAATCAGAAAAAACAACAAAATAAATTGCCACCAATTTATATAACTTTCAAGCTGCCAGGTCAGAAATAAACTGATAAAAAACAATCCTAGAAATTCCCAACGCAGAATTTTCAATGTATTAATCATCTCTATTCTCCATTATTTCTCTTTTCATGATTGCAATAAGATCTCCTGGCTGTTTAATCCAGGCGCTGTGAGGATTACCTTTGAAAGATAAAGTTATTTCCCTAACTTCTGCGTTAGGTATAAGACTTGCTAGTACTTGAGTAGACTTTAACGGAGCCCAATTATCTCCTTTAAAACAGATATAAACAGCCTTGGATAAATTTTTATTCTCCTTACCCTTATAAGCACGGACATGATCATAATTTCCCGTACAAGCGGTTCTGGCCCAATCCCGCATTAATCCCTTAGCTTCTCTTATGCCAAAACCAATCTTTTTCCCGGGGAGATAACCATATAACGCAGTCAGAATGTTAAAAATAATGGCTGCTGTTATTATCTGTACCCTCCCCATTCCCTGCCAATTCTTATACCATACGTTCCCGGTTGCCACACAAAACAGAGAAAATGGTCTGTCAGTCGAGCAGGCAAAGAGCGTCGCAATATGCCCCCCAAGACTGTGACCAAAGACAATAGGAATTTTATTGCTATTTAATTCAATAGCCTTGTCTAACATTGCCGGCAGATAATCTCGCAATAGATCGGAATAATCATAGTCATTTTCTCGACTTGGTTTAGGTTGACTGTCTCCATAGCCTGGCATATCAGCAGTGACAACCTGAAAACCCTCTTTTACCAGTTGTTGTATTAAAGTTTCATATTTCCTGATTTCCACACCAATAGCAGGTAACAATATAATAACTCTGCCATCACTATCTTCCCGATAAACTTTATAATTACAGAGAAAATTACCAGCCACTTTAAAGTAATTACCGTTAATATTATTTTTCATATCTATATGCTCTCAACAACTACATCACACTCCAGTGACTGACATTGGCGATAGATCTGCCAAAAAAATTTATATTTTAAATGCGATCGGTGTCAAATAGTTGTCCATCTCGCCAAGCTACTAGTGATTTTCTAATTTGTTATTCACCAATACAAAATCCCCTTATACTTTCTTAGTAATAGGCTATAGATAAATCAAGGAACATATATTATTTTATAAATTATTTGCTGGAAAAATTATTTTACACGTCAAAAAAATTTAGTTTCAAATGTGAATCATACCATTTAAATATTAATAAATAAGTTATTAATCAATAATAAAATATCAATTTTAAATGTATTGAATCTATATGAAACAATATTGATAGAAAGCTATAACCACATAAAATCACAAACAGTTAATAGTAAGAAGAGATAATCTTAGTTTAAAGAATACATAAGAACAATGAAATTTATTGATGAATCAATTCAAAAATATATTCGAAAAATTATTTCCTAACATTACTTTAATAAGTTAATTTATATTATTTTTATCTATATTTTACATGATGATATAATTAATGTTCATTAATTATATCATTACCACTATTTAATTAACGAAATTAACCAGCCATTCTATTCTTTTACTCAATGACTGGTTTTATATTAGTTTTAATTATAACGAATAATTTTATAGATTTAAGTTATTCGTTTCCAAAGACTGACTATACCAGCGCCTAAAATAAGTATTGGCAGCAGGGCGAGAATACCGCCCACTATAGGAGCCTGCAATCCGATAGAAACAAGGTATATAATCGGAACATAGAGAATAGATGTAATATAGGTACAGATAATTAATAAAATCAATGCAACGCTAAATTTATTGAATTCCCGCAACATCAAGTCCGTTAATAAAAACAATAAAACAGGTAATGTGACAAGATAAGATGCGGTAGGTACAATTAATGCGACGATAAGGCTAAGTAATCCAGCAACTATCCTTAACATGCTCCGAATATTTGATACCGTTTGGGGTGAAGATAAAAACCATATATTTCTTATCGCTAATGAGATAGAGAGTAAAAATGTTAAAATACCTGTGACGAAAGCGGTAAATACAGACATAATAATCAGCCCAATATAAGGTACAGGAAAGTAAACTGCATCTACACTCTCTTTAAATAAGTTAATCTCATCTTTTACCGCGAAATGCACTCCCAAATCCCGAATCGTTCGCTGATATCGCCACAAAGTTCCGAGGTTAAGATTTTCAACAGTATCGCTCATACGGTGGTAATGCTCATAACCCAAGATGGTAGCAAAATTCATCCCAGTAAACCCTCTATCCAGAAAGACGCTAAAATCTGTGTTATTCTGCAACATTTGGTACACAATAGGGCTAAATGAAAAAGCTACCGGCTTATAAGCATTCCGATTCCATTCTGAAACAAGCGCAAGATTTTTTGCCGATGTCTCAAATAAGAGTGGCACGCCATTATTCCCTCGAGCATCAAAATTAAAAACAACATCTATCGGTTGAGTAGCAATTTCATTAATATTCTTAACAAAGTGATAGGCACCGAGTAATCCCAACTCTTCAGCATCAGAGAATAAAAATATAACGTTGTTTTTTATATCTGTTCTTTCAGCAAGATCCCGCATTAACTGGAGTACCGAAGCGACGGCCATACCATTATCGCTGGCTCCTGGCGCAGTCCTAACACTGTCATAATGCGAAACGAATAATAAAGTTCCTTTTGGCGAAGGAACCTCCAACTTTGCGATAAGATTCGTTCCAGTTAATTCCGCTTGATCCTCCACTTGTTTCGCAAAATTGCCTGTATTTATCCTGGCAAACTCTTTATCAAAAGCTCGGCGTTGCTGACTATTGAAGCCTGAATATATTCTCCTCTGCCGAGAGGCCAAATCATCCGCCGAGTAATGAAATGTCTGTTCAGTAACGTTATATCCCATATTATTCATTTCGTTAATCAGGTAAGCCCGAATTAACGCTTGCCGTGTTGAAGCCGCAGGATGAGGTTCCGCAGCAATAACACCAAGTGTTCTCATCACATTCTTAAACCCACTCTCTTTGAAATATTCAACAGGAACTTTATCAGGAAGTACCAGACCGATACCCTGAATAATCGCTACAATTAAAGTTGTTAGAAAACAGATAATCAAAAAAATGCGTTTCATTAAACTCTCCCATTCCGACAAAATAGTAACAAAATATTATCCTTGATATAATTAATAATATTTTCTCATGTTTTTATAATTCAAATGAAAATATAAAAATTTAATTAAAATAATTATGACTAATTTAAAACAATATAAAACATTATTTTTAACAATAACAGACGCTCTTTTATAATTATATAATCAAAAAATAGTTAGATAAAAACCATATTACCTATAAATTCCCCAAGGTATTATTCACACATTCTTCCTGCTTAAATACGACTAATATCATTAACTAATTTCTAAAAAGATCGCTTATTCCATTCTACAAAGATTACTTAAGTAACAGGAATTCCAGTTTATATATAGAAAGTATTCGCAAACTTTAGCAGTTTATATCGTGCCGAACCAACAATATCAGCTCGTTATATTTATAGATAGTAAACCATTACCATATTAATAATATTGTATATTTACAGTGAATTAACTATCATAACGATTCTAGGCAAGATTTTGAGATTTCTTCAAATCTCAATGATAGGTAGCATTTTCCACACATCGGATGAGTGTTTTTCAGGTTTATCGTCCATAATGAGAAATGAAAATGAATTCCATCTTATTATTCAGAGGGTATTTCGATGAGCACTGCCGTTACCAGTAAAAAAACAAAAAAAACTAAAATTACGGCGAATAATGCTGTTGCTAACGGGCAAGTACAGTCATTAAGTCGCGGTCTGACGCTTTTGGAATATATTTCCGAGTCACCCGGTGGTATCGCCTTGACTGATTTAGCCCAACAAGCCGGATTACCAAATTCCACCACTCACCGCCTTTTGACCACTTTACAACAGCACGGTTTTGTCCGTCAGATTGGCGATTTAGGGTTGTGGGTTATCGGTTCACACACTTTTATTGTCGGCAGCAGTTTCTTACAGAGCCGAAATTTATTGGCACTCATTCACCCGATTCTCCGCCGCTTGATGGAAGATTCCGGTGAAACCGTTAATTTAGCGATTCTTGATCACAGTGAATATGAAGCGGTTATTGTCGATCAGGTACAGTGTAATGCATTGATGAGAATGTCCGCCCCTATCGGAGGTAAATTGCCGATGCATGCTTCCGGAGCTGGCAAAGCATTTCTTTCAACATTGTCAGATAACCAACTGGTTCAATTACTACATAAGAAAGGACTTCATTCTTACACACAACATACCAAGACAACCCCTTCGAGCTTAAAAGAAAATCTGGAGCAAGTACGTAAACAAGGGTATTCATTCGATGATGAAGAACATGCTTTAGGTCTGCGCTGTATTGCTGCCTGTATTTATGATGAGCATCACCAAGCCTTTGCGGCTATTTCCATTTCCGGCCCAGTCTCACGGATCACTGATGATCGAATCACTGAACTTGGTGCTTTGGTGATCCGGGCAGCAAAAGAGATCAGTAAAGAATATGGCGGGATTCGTTAATTCTTTTTCTTAAATTATCATATGATTCTCAGGGCATTAATTTTTTCGTGCCCTGTCTTTTCAGACCAATAAATTCAACTTAATTTATCATCCCTCTAAAAATATTATCGGCAACATAATAGAATAATAACAAAACTATTTAATTAGTTTAAAACTAATATCAACAATAAATGAGAAAAAGAATCCGAAAATAATTATATTTCCGGATTCTTACATATATATAAGAATTAGTTAATGGAACACTAATCGATGAGTATCATCCTGATTAAATCGCTTTTGATAAATTCCAAGTACCTGTTCCATTGCCCCGGTTAGAAAGACGTGAAGTATATACATTATATACTGCACCAGCAGCAGTAGCATTGAAACAAGTATCGAGAAATCCTCCACGTACGTTATTATAACCATTCAGAAAACGGATAACATCACCTTCACGAACTTTGCCATCATATCCACTGGTTGTATCTGAAAAAATATACCATGTCAGAGTATCAACTGGACGTGCAGCTTTATCCGCCGTATAAACATTATAAAGTTCAGGTGACGGCGCATGACCATTAGTGCCGAGATATCCCCCATTATTCTGGTAAAGATTGAAAAGAAACACAGTATCACCACTGTAAACCTCTGTCCCTATGGCTTTTCCGCTCGTAGACAAAATTTGCCATGTTCCCGTACCTGTACCCGGAGCGCGGTTCGGCGAAGCAGCCGTGTATACGTTATATTTTGCGCCTTGCGCGGTTGCATGACCATTAGTGTCCAGATAACCACCATTTCCATTATTATAATTGTTTTTAATATGAATTTTATCACCGTATAAAATTACACTAGCCATGATTATATCCTTAAATACTTTCGCGAAGTTATATGTGTGTTATACCCGTCATCTTTCAAGTTGCCTCTTTGTTGGCGGCACTCGCTCACCCCGGTCACATAGTTACCTATGCTCCCGGGGATTCACTCCCTTGCCGCCGCGATGCATCTTGAAATCCATAGGGTATATATGAGAATTTTCATGTATTTAATTTAGAGTCAAAAATATCAATTCTTTTTACAACCGCTAGCCGTGGCTAAAAATCCTTGATTCCCAAACTCTATAAAATTATAGAACTTCCACAAATAAGTGGATCTATTTTTATTTCTTAAAGAAATCATTAAATATATGTTTTTAATTCACATTCCAATTATGCCTTCATAATAAGAAATATATTTCATATTGAATCCCAAGTTTATTTTCATTAGGAATATTCATGCCCCGCACAAGAAAAAATAGGTATTAATTTATATTTAATTTAGAGAAATAATTTAATGAGGATAATAATATTATCTATTGGTGAAAATGGCGATCACTAACAGCAATCGCCAATTCCCAATAAAATCAGGCTGGAACTTTAGCAATAGAGTCAATTTCTATCTCAGTACGTTGACTAAACCGCTGTTTGCGGCGATACGCAAACACATCTTCCACATGACCATTTCTAATCCGTTCCTGTAACGCCCGCCAGTAGTCTGCTTTAAATAAATCACTATGCATCTCTTCAAAATAACGACGAATATGATTGTCAGTGCAAAGAAAATGTCGGAATTCTTCAGGAAAAACATCATTTGGCGCCACGCTGTACCACGGTTCACCAGCAAGTTCATCTTCTGGATAACGCGGCGGCGGGATATCGCGGAAGTTAACTTCTGTCATATAACAGATTTCATCATAGTCATAGAACACTACCCGCCCATGTCGCGTTACGCCAAAGTTTTTAAACAGCATATCTCCAGGGAAAATATCCGCCGCCGCAAGTTGTTTAATCGCATTACCGTACTCTTCGATAGCATCTTTCAGCTTCTGCTCTTCTACCTGTTCCATATAGATATTTAACGGTGTCATCCGTCGTTCCATATACAGATGTTTAATCAGGATTTTATCACCCAAATCTTCTAGCTTTTCCGGCACTTCTTTCTGTAACTCTTCCATCAGTTCAGGACTAATGCGGGCTTTATCGATAACGAAATTTTCAAATTCCTGCGTGTCGGCCATTCTCCCCACCCGATCATGCTCCTTGACCAAACGGTAACATTCCTGTACCCGCTCCTGCGTCACTTCTTTCTGCGGCGCAAATCTATCTTTAATCACCTTAAAGACGCGATCAAATGAAGGCGAAGTGAATACCAACATCACCATCCCTTTAACTCCGGGGGCAATCATAAATTTCTCTTTGGAGAAGGTAATAAACGCCAGATATTCCCGGTAATATTCTGTTTTACCATGCTTTTGGCAGCCGATTGCCATATAAAGTTCAGACGTTGATTTGGCGGGCAGAATTTCTCTCAACCACTCAACTAAAGCCGCAGGCAAAGGCGCATAAACCATAAAATAGGAACGGGCGAAACCAAATACAATGCTGGCATCAGCATAATCAGTCAGGCAGGTATCGATAAATATCCCGCCAGATTCATTATGATGGATCGGCAACAAGAAAGGGTAAACTTGACTTCCTATGCGGATCTTACCTACCAGCCAAGCCGCTTTATTACGATAAAACAGTTCATTAGCTATCTGGAAAGTTGCCTGTAATAATTCTTCGACTGGAAATGTTTGTTGTAGATAGTCCGTAATATAATGAACATCTCTCGCTAAATTTTCCCAAGGCAAACGTAGCGGCAGATCATTAAGGATTGTCCGTAACATTGAGGCAAGATCGCCATTAGGGAAAAAATCACGCGACAACGGACGGGGAATGTCCCGGAATCTCCGGGCAGGCTGAGAAGTAAAAATAAATAATTTATCCGGTGTCAGATTACGATGTTCAAACAGGCGGCAATAAACAGAATTAAAAAAACTCTCGGCAATTTCAAACCGGGGATAATCCGGCAATAAACTGGTATAAACAACTTTTACTTTGCCAATGTACTCTTCATCATATCCGAAAGCGCCATGTATGCATTTAAGCTGCTCAACCACCAACCCAACATGATGATCATAAAGATTGATGCGCTTTTTCATCGCTTGCTGAACAGCAAGCCAGTCCGCCTGTTCAAAGCGTTGTTGTGCACCGGAAGTCACTTCCAGAAAGCGGCCATATTGTGCATCGAATCCTTGTAAAATAGTCTGCGCTATCAGATGTGCCGAATCTATCCCCATCGCAACTCCTCAATATATTCAGCCTGCAATAGGCAGGCTGAATAGAATCAGAAATATACCCGTCATCTTTCAAATTGAAATCCATAGGGTATAGAACAATCAGAACTGCTGCTCTTCTGTGGAACCTGTCAATGCGGTTACTGACGATGTTCCCCCTTGAATAATCGTTGTGACTCTATCGAAATAACCTGTGCCAACTTCCTGCTGATGAGAAGAGAAGGTATAACCACGGTTAATTGATCCAAACTCTCTTTCCTGTACTTTCTCCACATAATGTTTCATGCCTTCACCCTGCGCGTAAGCATGCGCCAAGTCGAACATGTTGAACCACATACTGTGGATACCCGCCAGAGTAATAAATTGGAATTTATACCCCATTGCTGACAGTTCATCCTGGAAACGGGCAATCGTCTTATCATCCAGATTCTTTTTCCAATTGAACGATGGAGAACAGTTGTAAGCTAGCAATTTACCGGGATATTTAGCATGAATCGCCTCAGCAAAACGACGGGCCATTTCAATATCAGGTGTTGATGTTTCACACCATATCAAGTCAGCATACGGCGCATAAGCCAAACCACGACTAATCGCTTGATCGATCCCCGCTCTGGTGCGGAAGAACCCTTCAAAAGTCCGCTCGCCAGTAATGAATTCACTGTCATAAGCGTCACTGTCAGAGGTTAACAGATCGGCTGCATCAGCATCCGTACGAGCAATCAATAGGGTAGGCACGCCAGAAACATCCGCCGCCAAACGCGCAGCAACCAATTTTTGAATAGCCTCTTGTGTCGGAACCAGAACTTTACCGCCCATGTGACCACATTTTTTCACCGCAGCAAGTTGATCTTCAAAATGAACAGCCGCAGCACCCGCTTCAATCATGGCTTTCATCAATTCAAAAGCATTCAGAACACCACCAAATCCTGCTTCCGCATCCGCCACAATTGGCAGAAAATAATCGATATATTCCTGATTATCAGCATCAATACCATTTGCCCACTGAATTTGATCTGCCCGACGGAAACTGTTGTTAATACGTTTTACCACCGCCGGGACTGAATCCACCGGATACAGGGACTGATCAGGATACATACTGGATGCCGTGTTAGCATCAGCCGCAACCTGCCACCCAGAAAGATAAATCGCCTCAATACCCGCTTTTGCCTGCTGTAACGCTTGCCCGCCAGTCAATGCCCCCAATGAGTTGACATAGCCTTTCTTAGCTTTGCCATGTAGCAGTTCCCACAGCTTTTTAGCGCCAAGCTGTGCCAATGTATGTTCTGGATTAACCGAACCACGCAATTTAACAACATCTTCCGCACTGTACGGGCGAATAATCCCATTCCAACGGTCACTTTTCCATTCTTGTTCCAGTTGAGCGATTTGTTGAGTTCTGGAGATTGTCATAACTTCTACTTCCTACCTTTGTTAAATTAATCGGATAATGGTGTTTTGTTATTATTCGTTGCTTAAATTTTTCTAATGTGATTGGCTCTAATCAAGCAATTGATATCCCGGCAACGTCAGGAAATCTATCAACTCGTCCTGAGTGGTAATGCGCTCCATCAACTTGGCCGCATCGCTAAATCGCCCTTGACTGAAACGTGTTTCTCCAACCTCTTGTTTAATAACTTCCATTTCCTCTGCCAACATCTGACTAAACAAACTTTTTGTCACTTTTTTACCGTTGGATAATGATTTTTCGTGGTGAATCCACTGCCAAATGGATGTCCGGGAAATTTCTGCTGTCGCAGCATCTTCCATCAAACCATAGATAGGAACGCATCCATTTCCTGAAATCCACGCTTCAATGTATTGAACCGCTACACGGATATTGGCCCGCATACCTTCTTCAGTACGATCGCCTGGGCAAGGTTCCAGCAATTGAACCGCGGTAATCGGTGCATCTTCTTCACGGAAGATATCTAACTGGTTTTGTCGCTCCGCCAAGACCTTATCGAAAACCTCCACCACCGTGTCGGCAAGACCTGGATGGGCAATCCATGTGCCATCATGACCATTACGAGCTTCTAACTCTTTATCCGCCCGAACCTTATCTAGTACCCAATTGTTGCGTTCAATATCTTTACTGGGGATAAAAGCAGCCATCCCCCCCATCGCAAATGCTCCGCGCTTATGACAAGTTTTGATCAGCAAACGGGAATAAGCACTGAGGAAAGGTTGATCCATCGTGACAGATTGACGATCAGGCAAAACTCGATCACTATGATTTTTCAGTGTTTTAATGTAGCTGAAAATGTAATCCCAACGGCCACAATTAAGGCCAACGATATGGTGCCGAAGATGATAAAGAATCTCATCCATCTGAAATACAGCAGGCAAAGTTTCAATCAATACCGTTGCTTTGATTGTGCCCCTCGGTAATTCAAAACGATCTTCGGCAAAACTGAATACATCACTCCACCACTGAGCTTCATGGTAGGACTGAATTTTTGGTAAATAGAAATAGGGGCCGCTTCCCTTTGCCAACAATTGTTTATGGTTGTGGTAAAAATAGAGCGCAAAATCAAACAATCCACCGGCGATTGGCTCATGCTGATAAAGAACATGTTTTTCCGGTAAATGAAGTCCTCTTACCCGTGCGATCAGAACAGCCGGGTCAGGTTGCAATTGATACTGCTTACCTTGCTCATTAACATAAGAAATTGTGCCATTAACCGCATCACGCAGGTTGATTTGCCCTTCAATCACCTTATCCCAAGCTGGTGCTAAGGAGTCTTCGAAATCCGCCATGAAAACTTTTACGTTAGCATTCAAAGCGTTGATAACCATTTTCCGTTCTACTGGTCCAGTGATTTCTACTCTGCGATCACGGAGATCCGCCGGAATATTTTGAATTTCCCACTCACTTTCACGAATGGAACTGGTTTCCGAAATAAAATCAGGCAATTCACCATCATCAATTTTCTTCTGCCAAATATCCCGATCGATTAACAATTTTTTCCGTGTATCAGTAAACCGAACAACCAGATCTTTCAGAAAATCCACCGCTTCAGGCATCATAACCTCCTGCTCTGCTGCTCCAAATCGTTTAATAAACGATAATTCAGTCGCTAAAGTTTGCTGCGTCATTCATCTATCCTCATTTTAAAGCACACCTGAATAAGAGTAATAGATATTTAAAATAAATCAAAAACGATTTCCATTTTTTTAAAAATTTATTTTTATTTAATATAAAACAATTAGTTATGAAACAAATTACCTATTTTAAATTAGAGAAATTGATTCCATAAACCATAAGATAATTTCGTTAAGCTTTTGTTATATAAGATAAACTACAAAAAGTGCGATATTTTGGCTGGTGTTAATAACAGGAGAGTAGAAAAAATCAGAAGGGTTAAATGGCTGAATTTCAGCCATTTATAAAGATATTAATCCAGTGTTGGATTCATGTAGGTAAGATCATATGGCGTGATCTGGTACACATAATAATTTAGCCAGTTGGAAAATAATAAATGCCCGTGACTACGCCATGATGCCAGTGGTTTTCTTTCTGGATTATTATCTGGAAAATAATTTATTGGGATCTTTGGCTCCAAACCTGCTGCTAAATCGCGTAAATATTCACTCGCCAGCGTTCCGGCATCATATTCAGGATGCCCAGTGACAAATACCATACGCTTATCTTTACTCGCCAGTAAATACCCCCCCGCATCCTCAGAATTGCAAAGAATATCCAGATCAGTATGTTCACGAATAACCTGCTCAGGAAAATCTGCATAGCGAGAATGAGGCGCAAAAAAAGATTCATCAAAGCCGCGAGTCAATAATGCTAAAGGCTCCAAAGTAGAATGATAATAAACACCGGATAGTTTTACTTCTCTGGTAAGCTTCGGTAAGTCATACAAAATATTCAAAGCTGCTTGCACAGCCCAACAAATAAATAGAGTAGAAGTGACATGCTCCTTCGCCCAACGAATTATTCTCTCTATCTGCTCCCAATATGCCACATCTTCGAATTCAACTAATCCTAATGGCGCACCAGTAACAATTAAGCCATCAAAATTTTGATGTTTTATCCGTTCGAAATCACAATAAAAGTTATTCAAGTGCTCAGCGGGCGTATTCCTGCACTTCCGGTTATCTACTCTCAGTAGCTGGATATCTACCTGTAAAGGCGTGTTGGATAATAATCTTAGAAATTGATTTTCAGTCTCAATTTTCTTTGGCATCAGGTTAAGCAGCAATACCTTTAGTGGACGTATATTTTGAATATTCGCACGGGTAGATGTCATTACGAACACATTCTCATTTCGTAAAAAATTCACTGCGGGTAATTCATCCGGTATACAAATTGGCATGCTATGACCTCGATTTTTTATCCATTTACACGTTTAGACTTCCAGACAGCTAAATCTAACTAAGTATTAACAAAATGTCGAGGCTTTACAAGTAAGCTGAAATTATTTCATTTTGGGTCATATTTCGATTTTCGATATATAAATAATTAATAATTTTTAATATTATAAAAATGAAATAATTCCAATTTTATTTTTAAAATAAAAGACAGTTAACTGGCATTACTTAAATATAGAAATAAACACATTAAAATTCAATGATATTCTCGTTAAATATTGTAGGATTTAATATAAAAAGACGAAATATATAAACAATTTAATTTCAAAACTATAAATATAAAAACAATATATTCTAATAAAGAAACAAAATTATTTTATAAATCGACCATGTATTAAAGTAATTTTGGGATGCAAAGTGTCGGGGACAACATAGCCACGAGCAACCGTAGGAACGGCTCGCCAAGGAATCAATCTGAAACTGCTAATCGCAGATGGTGAAGGTGCCAAGGATAAGGGTATGGTCAACAAAAACAAATCTCGATAAGCATTTAACGTTTGGAACCAAAGCGACGGTCGTATATATCGCATGTCGTACAAACGCAAAAACCCCCAGCTTACGCTGAGGGTTTCCACTGTATTTAAAGCCTGGCAGT